>NZ_JBEYVJ010000072.1:0-29903 GCF_040643935.1 Kitasatospora sp. NPDC047058
CGGCGCCGCTCCGGCCGGTCCGGCCGCCGCGGCCGCGCCCGCCGTGGTGCCCGGCCCACCGCCCGCCCCCGCCCCCGTGGCCAGCCGGTTCGACAGCGTCGGCCACCCCGGCGGCGGCGAGCTGCTGCAGTCCGCCGTGCTCGGCCCCGACGGCCACCCGCGCAACGTCCGGGTCTGGCTGCCGGCCCAGTACGCCAAGGACCCGAACGCCCGCTTCCCGGTGGTCGTGATGCACGCCGCCACCCCGCGGATGACCGCCGACACCGAGGTGCCCGACGTCTTCGAAGGCCTCGGCTCGGCCGTCCAGACCGGCAAGGCCCGCCCGTTCATCCTGGTCGCCCCGGAGGCGCCGAACGGCACCGCCCACCCCTGCGAGCTGGTCGCCGCCGCCCCGCAGGCCGTCGCCGACGACGCCGCGCTGCGCGCCACCATCGCGGCCACCTTCCGCACCCTGCCGCCCGGCCCGGCCTCCTGGGGCGCGCTCGGCGTCGAGGGCGGCGCGCCCTGCGCCGCGGCCGCCGCGCTGGCCCGTCCGGACCTGTACGGCGCGGCCGCCGCGGTCTCCGGCCGGTACGACGCCGCGGCGCTGACCCAGACCGGCGTCGAGGCCGCCGGCAACGCCGCCCCCAAGCTGCTGCTGGCCGCCGCCAAGGCCGACAGCGCAGGCCTGGACGCGGCCCGCAGGCTGCAGACCGCGTTGCGCGGGGGCACCGGCGCGGCGGCCCGCGCCGAGGTGCGGATCTCCGACAACGTGCAGGACTACACGCCGGACCGGGAGCGGCTGCGGCTGGTCCGGCAGGCCGCGCAGTACCTGGCCGAGACCCTGGCCAAGACGTCCTGAGCGGCAGGCCCGCGGTCTCCGGCGGGACTACGCTTCGCCGTACGCGGCCGCCGGCAGCGGTCGCGTCCCAGCACCCGAGGGGGAGCAGATGAGGGCAGAGCGCGACCGGCGCGGCACGGCGGTGGCCGCGGTGCTGGCCGCCGGGCTGTTGATCGGCGGGTGCAGCTCCAGCCCTTCCCTGCCGGGCGGCGCCTCGTCCTCGGACACCGTCGCGCCCCGCCCGTCCGCGGCGTCCGGCGGCGCCACCCCGTCGGCGGCGGTCCCCCGGCCCGGCGCCACCCCGTTGGAGCCCCTCCCGGCGGCCGTGCCCGCCGCGCTCGCCCCGTACTACGGGCAGAAGCTCGCCTGGCAGCCCTGCGACGAGGGCTTCGAGTGCGCCACGTTCACGGTGCCGCTGGACTACGAGCACCCGGCGGGCGGGGACCTCACGCTGTCGGCGGTCCGCTCCCCCGCGGGCTCCGGGACCGGGGCCGGGGCGGGCGGCTCCGGCGCGTCCGGTGCGGGGCGGATCGGTTCGCTGCTGCTCAACCCCGGCGGCCCCGGCGGCTCGGCGGTCGAGTACGTGGAGGGCGTCGCCAAGACCTACGACAGCGGCGTGCGCGCCCGGTACGACCTGGTCGGCGTCGACCCGCGCGGGGTCGGCCGCAGCGCCCCGGTGACCTGCCTCAGCGGCGAGCGGATGGACGCGTACACCGCCGTCGACATCACCCCCGACGACCAGGCCGAGGTCGACGCCCTGGTGGCCGCCGACAAGGAGTTCGCCGAGGGCTGCCGGCAGCGGGCGGGCGACCGGCTCGGCCACCTCAGCACCGTCGAGGCCGCCCGCGACCTGGACGTGCTGCGGGCGCTGCTCGGCGACGAGAAGCTGAACTACGTCGGGAAGTCCTACGGCACCTTCCTCGGCGCCACCTACGCCGGGCTCTACCCGGGCCGGGTCGGCCGGATGGTGCTGGACGGCGCGATGGACCCGGCGCTGGACTCGCTCAGCGGCAACCGCACCCAGGCCGGTGGCTTCGAGACCGCCTGGACGGCCTTCGCCAAGGACTGCGTCCAGCGCGCGGACTGCCCGCTCGGCCGGAGCGAGGAGCAGGCGGGGGAGCAGCTCGCCGCGCTGTTCCGGACCATCGACGCCCAGCCGCTGCCCGTCGCCGACGGCACCCGCCGGCTCACCGAGGCGCAGGCCACCACCGGCGTCATCCAGGCCATGTACGCGGACTTCCTCTGGCCCATGCTGCGCACCGCGCTCGCCGACGCGAAGGCCGGCGACGGCACGGCCCTGCTCAAGATGTCGGACTCGTACTACGAACGCGGCCCGGACGGCTCGTACCCCAACCTGATGTCCGCCAACACGGCGGTGAACTGCCTGGACCTGCCGGCCCCGTTCACCGGCCCGGCCGAAGCCCAGCAGGCGGTGCCGGACTTCGAGCGGACCTCGCCGCGGTTCGGCCGCGACATGGCCTGGATGGCGTTGACCTGCAGCTACTGGCCGGTCACGGCCACCGGCGCGCCGCACACCGTCCGGGCGGCCGGCGCGGCCCCGATCGTGGTCGTCGGCACCACCCGCGACCCGGCCACCCCGTACGCCTGGGCGCAGTCGCTCGCCGGGCAGCTGGAGTCCGGCCGGCTGCTGACGTACGAGGGCGACGGGCACACCGCGTACGGCCGGAACGACGCGTGCGTCGACGGGGCGGTCAACCGGTACCTGCTGGGCGGGGAGGCCCCGGAGCAGGGGAAACGCTGCGGCAGGTAGCGGTGGAGGGGGAGGGCGCGGCCGAGCGGTCAGGGGGCGGAGAGGGGCAGACCGGGTAATTTCCGCTTCAACTGTCGCCGGTGCGAAGTTACGATGAGCGCCCCCACCCGCCCGTCCCCGCCACCCTCACCGGAGCCGCACCGTGTTCGGAGTCAACGACCTGGCGACGTACGTCCTCGGCGCCCTCGTCATCATCCTCCTCCCCGGCCCCAACTCGCTGTACGTGCTGTCCGTCGCCGCCCGCAAGGGCGTCCGGACCGGCTACACCGCCGCCATGGGCGTCTTCGTCGGCGACTTCACCCTGATCAGCCTCACCTCGCTGGGCGCCGCCTCACTGCTGGAGGCCAACCCGGCCGTCTTCGCGGTGGTGAAGTTCGGCGGCGCCGCCTACCTGCTCTGGATCGGCATCGGCATGCTCCGCGCCGCCCGCCAGCTCTGGCGCGAACGCCGCGCCGCCGAGGCCCCCGACGCGCCCGCCGAGCCCGCCGCCGAGCCCACCGAACGCCCGTTCCGCCGCGCCCTGGTGATCAGCCTGCTGAACCCGAAGGCGATCCTCTTCCTGCTCTCGTTCTTCACGCAGTTCGTGGACCCGTCCTACGCCCGGCCCGCGCTCTCCTTCGCCCTGCTCGGCGGCGTCCTGCAGACCTTCAGCATGCTCTACCTCACCATGCTGATCTTCGCGGGCACCACCCTCGCCACCGCCTTCCGCCGCCGCAAGCGCCTCTCCGCCGGTCTGACCAGCGGCGTCGCCGTCCTCTTCGCCGGCTTCGCCGCCAAGCTCGCCGTCTCCTCCGCCTGACCCCCGGAACCCACCCGGTACGGATCACCCGCGAACCTGTGTAGACTGGCCCGCGTTGCCACCGCGTGTGGCAGCGGTGCCGCCTTAGCTCAGTTGGCCAGAGCAACGCACTCGTAATGCGTAGGTCGCGGGTTCGAATCCCGCAGGCGGCTCAGGAAAGGCCCAGGTCATATAGCCCATGACCTGGGCCTTTTGCCATTCCTTGGCGTGTGAGCAGGCGTCGGCGACGCGCTACAAGATCGCTTGCGTGAGCGATGCGTGAGCGTCGGTGTTGATCTTGAGTTAGCCCTTGGCCTTCTTGGCCTTCGCCTTCGCCTTCTTCGCGGCCTTCCGCTTCGCCTTCCCCGCTTCGGCTGCGGCCTTGGCGTGAGCCTCGGCCTCGGTCTTCCGCTGGAGGGGCACGAGCTTCGCGGCGGCCTCGGCCGCGCCCTTGGCGATCTCGGGCAGGACGCTGGTGTAGGTGTCCGACGTGATCTTGATGGAGGAGTGGCCGAGCATCTCGGACACCACCTTCATGTCGACCCCGCCGGCGAGGGCGAGCGTGGCCGCGCCGTGGCGGAGGTCGTGCAGGCGGATCGGCGGCAGCCCGGATGCGGCGATCAATCGCGCGAACATCTCGGTGACCTTGCCAGGGTGGAGCCAGGACCCGTCCTCGTTGGTGAAGACCCGGCCGGTGTTCTTCCAGGCAGGCCCCCAGTCGTTTCGCTCCTTCCGCTGCCGCTCGCGGTGGCGCCGCAGGACGGCCACCGTGTCGTCGTCCAGCGCCACGGTCCGGAAGCTCCCGTCGGTCTTGGGGTCGGACTCCTCGACCTCCCAGCCGTCCTGCACGAGCTGGGTCGTCACGGTCAGCGAGCTGTCGTCGAGGTTGGTCTCGGACCACAGCTGCCCGCACGCCTCGCCTCGGCGAAGACCGCGGAAGGCGATCACGTGCCACATCGCGTACAGGCGGTCGCCAGCGACGAAATCGAGGAACGCGCCAGTCTGCTGCGGCGTCCAGACCATCACGGGGGAGGGCTTCGCGCCGGTCTCCCGCCACTGCGCGACCCGCTCGGGTGTCCACACCAGACCCTTCGGCTTGCTCGCCGGGTCGAGCTTGACGTGGGCGGCCGGGTTGAGGGTGATCAGGCCCTCGGGGATCGCGGCGTTCAGGGCGGTCCGGAGCGTGGCCCGGATGCGCTGGCGGGTGGCCGCGCCGGTCGTCCGCCGGAAGGGCGGCATCTCGGCGAGTTCGGCGCGCAGAGCCTTGCGGCGGGCGCGGTTCTCCACGCCCTTGATCGGCACCGTGGCGAGCTCGGCCTTCAGCGCGTGCCGCAGGGCGTTGTTCTCCAGGATCTCCTCGTTGGCGTCGGCGATGGCCGTGAACATCTCGGCGAGCGTGCTCACCCGCAGCCGGTCGACGCGGATGTGCCCGATGCGGGGCTTGAGATGGATCCGGACGTCACATTCGTAGCGAGTGATGCCGGACTTGCGGATCTTCTTGCCGGCCAGCCAGGTGTCGAGCCACTCGCCGACGGTGACGCGGGAGGAGAGGTCCTGACCGGCCTTCAGGCGGTTGCGGGTCTCCTCGATGTCGGGCAGCTGAGCCTTCTCATCGGCGACCTTCACGAGGAGGTCGGCGACCAGGGCCAGGTCGTCCGGATCCTCCTTGCCGAGGGCGAGCAGGCCGCGAACGTGGTCGAGGTCGGCCTGCGCCTCCTTGAGCGTCTCGTAGCCGGCGCGGTTGAACGAACGGCGCGTGCCGTCCTCGGCGTTGGGCAGCTCCTGGCGTATGGAGTAGGAGCCGTGCTTGCGGCTGCCAGCCTTCGGGCACGCCTTGCCGAGCGGCTTCCCGGTCTCGGCGTCGCGGCAGTAGCAGCGGTGGTAGGTGGAACCCTTCATTCGTCCTCCAGGTCGAAATCGGTCTTGAGCGGGGGGAGCTCGGCGTTCAGGAACTTGAGGCTCGGCGCGAGGTCGGGTACCTCACAGCCCGTCTCGCGCATTCTTGCTCTGACGGGCTGAAGCCGAAGGCGGACGGCATCGATGAAAGCCGTGCGCTTCTCCTCCGATCCGGGTGGCCAGTTCTCTCGGTCGAAGTTGAATTCCAACTGGAACGCGTCGTGATGTTCGCGCTGCAGCTCCTGCCAGATTCGGGCGTGCTCGCGGAGGAGGTAGAGATCGAATGTTCCGGGTGAGTGCGGGTGCTCTCCGGTGAAGCGGCTGAAGGCCGACCAGCGGGCGATGTCCCGCCCAGGCAGGTAGTTGACATGGCCGCCGAGGGCAGGTGAGAAGACCAGGTCGGCGGGTGCAACGTCCAGGGCTTCGGCCACCACGATGAGCTCCGGAATCGTGATGGTCTTTCGCCGGCCGGATTCCCAGTTCGCGATCACGTTCCTGGGCACCTCGTGGCCCAGACGCCGGGTCTCGTCGGCCAGCTCCTGCGCGGTCATTTCCAGGTCTTTCCTTGTACGGGTGATCGCTTCGATCACGTCTTTGGTGATCTGGTCGTGCCAGTCGAGCGCGTCCTCGTCGTCGGCGGACCAGTCTGCATAGCGGCCGTGTGTCATATCGACACAATAGCTACTGCCAAGCTCTTATCCGCTGCGGCACTCCGCCGCCGCCCCCTCCCCGGGGGGATCTCGGATTTGGAGTTCATGTGCGAACTGATACGCCGTCAGGCGTGGTGCAGGGAATGGGCCGGGCCGAGCTGCTGGCGCTGCCGGTCGCCATCGACCTTGACACTGCCAACCGCGCCATCGGGCTGGGCCGCAGCAAGGGCTACGAGCTGGCCAGCCTCGGCGACTACCCCTGCCGGGTGCTCCGGCTGGGGAAGAAGTACCGCGTGATCACCGCAGACCTCCTGCGTCTGCTCGGTATCGAGGATGCGGCCGGCGGGAACGTGGCGGCTGATGCAGCTTGACTTGGCGAGAACCCGTTCGACAAGCCTGTCTGCTGTGGGCGGACTTGCCCGTTTGGAGTGGATCTTCCCGGCGTGTGTGCGTAGGTTCGTGGTCCCTCGGAGCCCAAGGTCGCCGAGGGATCGCCGCCAACGACTAGGCCGATCCTGCGAGTTGAGCGTTGACGGCTCGCGTCCCCATCTGTCCCCGGACATGCAAAGGCCCCCGGTGCTCGAACACCGAGGGCCCGCAAGGTCCAGAACCGCCCTTCCATGACGATCGACCGCGGTGCAGGGTTGCAGCCCACGTGCACCGAGGAAGGACCAGCGTGCCCCAGCGTACGGCGTCGCACCCCTGCGTCGCACCTGTCTCGCCCGCCGCCGCCCCGAAGACGGGGTGGTAGGCCAATGGCGCGCATCCGCACCATCAAGCCCGAGTACCCCGTGTCGGAGGACTTGGCCTCGGTGTCCCTGGGCGCCGAGCGTACCTTCGTCTGCCTGCTCACCCAGGCCGACGACGAGGGACGCCACCGCGACAACGCGGCCGTCCTCAACGGCGCCCTGTGGTCGCTGCGGCCTGAGCACACGGCGCTCGACACCGAGGACGAGCTTCGCCAGCTCGCCGAGACCGGCCTGATCTGCCGGTACACCGGCTGCGACGGCCGCCAGTACCTGCACATCGCCAAGTGGCACGAGCACCAGAAGATCTCCCACCCCACCGTCTCGCGCCTGCCCTCCTGCCCGGTCCACGAGACGGCGCGCTGGTGCGGCAAGTGCAAGGCCAAGGGGTGCGCGCGCCCGGCTCGGGAGAACTTCCGGAGCGTTCCGGAACCGCTCGCGACCGCCTCCGAGCCCCTCCCCGCCAAGGTGCCCGGCTCGGCCGGTACCGAGTCCACCCACGTCGGGGCCGTGCCGGTGCCCGATAGGGCGGATCCTGGCGAAAGTGCAGGTCAGGCCACGTCTCCGGAGTCTCTCCGGAGGGTTCCGGAGAACGTCGTGCCTGGACCATGGACCGTGGACCATGGACCTACCCCTAAAGGGGGCGGCTTCGCCGCACCCACCCCGGGACCCTCACCGGCATCACCCGACCGGGACGGCACGATCCTGGTCGGCACACCCACCGGCAAGCCTTCGGTGAACGCGGGCGACCTGGTAGCCGAGTACGTCGCCGGCTGCCCGAAGCCGGTACCGGGAGGCGTGCGGGGCCACCTCGGCAAGGTCATCAAGGACCTGCTCGACGGCGGCACCGGCGCCGACGACATCCGGGCCGGACTGCGGTTGTACGCGGCGAAGCCGATGAGCCCGAGCGTGCTACCGAGCATGGTCCACGAGGCGATCAACGCCCAGCCCGCCGCGCCCTCCCGCGCCGGGCACGGCGCCGCCCGCGCGCCCTACCAGCCCTTCGCCAACCCGGCCGACATCCGCGACTACTACGAGGGGGACCTGTGACCAGCCTGCCCAACCCCCGCCGCGCGGACGAGCGTCGCGAGCCACAGCCGGCCTCCGGCGCCGTCCTGCGCCTGGAGCGGATGCTGGCCGCCAAGGGCATCGACCCAGACCGGCCGCTGCCTGATACCGACCAGCCCTCGACCGCGCTGGAGCTCGCCGACCGCCGCATTCCGCCGCGCTACCGCCTGGCCGTCGCCGATCACCCGGAGGTCACGACCTGGGTCCAGCAGGTCACCCTGGCCTGCCGACCCGGTCCCGGCGGCACCCCGGGCATCGCCCAGGGTCCGTCGCTCCTGATCGCCGGACCCACCGGCTCGGGCAAGACCCACCAGGCGTACGGGGCGATCCGCAGCCTGCTGAAGGCCGGGGTTCGTCTGAGCTGGAACAAGCTCACCGCCACCGAGCTGTACGCCTCCCAGCGGCCCCGCCAGGGCACGGACACCGAGCGGGAGATGCGCGGGCTGATGACCTGTCCGCTGCTGGTCCTCGACGACCTCGGCGCGGCCAAGGCGTCCGAGTGGACCGAGGAACTCACGCTGCGGCTGGTCGATCACCGCTACGAGCACATGCTCCCGACGATCTTCACCACCAACCTGGCGCCGGGCGAGATCAAGACCGCCCTCGGCGACCGCACCGCCTCCCGGCTGGCCGAGATGTGCGAACGCGCCATCCTCACCGGCAACGACCGCAGAAGGCGAACCGCCGTCTGACCGGCACATTCGCCCGCGCATTGCGCCCACCCCGGCGTAACGCTGCAGACCCACCGGGCGCGTCCCAGGGCGGAGATGGCCCGAGACAGATGCGCGCATCGTCCCGAGACTGAACGCCGCCGCGTCCGTGCCCCTCGGCAAGCCGAGCCCGCCTCTGCTGTATCCGCACCGACCCACGGGTGCAACGGCAAGACGGCAAAGACGGCAATCCCACAGCACCCTTCCACCGCAAGGACGTCCACCGCATGCCCACGACGCCGCCGGCCACCCGCCCGACCGGCTCCGGTGCCTTCGCCCGCACCACCATCACCCTCGTGATGGCCGCCATCGCGGCCCTGGCCTTCGCCTTCTCCTTCGGCAACGTCTGGGCACTCGCGCTGCGGCTCGGCGTATCGCGTCCGGTCGCACCGCTGATCGCCCCTATGGTCGACCTTTCCGTCGTCGGCCTCCTGGTCGCCCTCCACCACCTCGCCGCGACCGGCATCGACCCCGCCCAGCTCCGCCAGGCCATCCGCCTGATGCACCTGTGTGGCTTGCTCACCCTCGCCCTCAACACCACCGAGCCTGTCCTCGCCGGGCACTACGGCCGAGCCGGCCTCGACGCTGTCGCACCCTGTCTCCTCCTCGGCTGGGGAATCGTCAGCCCCGGCCTTCTACGCCTCCTCCACGCAAACCCCGAAGCCCCCGCACCACCGGTCGGCGTTCAGCCTCTGAACAGCAGTGCCGTTCAGAATCTGAACGACGCTGACCCAGCGGGACCGATGCCGACTGGAGTCGACGCCCCGCCGCCGCAGCCACCGAAGCCCTCCCCGGAGGTGGCCACCAGGCAGACTGGGCCCGTCGACGCCGTCCTCGCCGGGAATCGGGAGCCGGCGTCGCCGGGCAGGCGGGGCCGTCCACCCGCCGCGACCATGGACCAGCTCATCGCGATCGCGCGGCCCGCCGTCGCCGAGAGCGGCGCCACCCTCTCCGTGGTCAAGAACGCCGTACGCGCGTCCGGGACGCCGATCTCCAACGACCGCCTCGGCGAGCTGCTGCAACTCCTCAAGGACGAGCAGGCCGCCGGGCAGCCGGAGCCGGTCATTGCCCACTCCGGGGTCGGCTGAGCGACCGGTACTCCACAACCGGCTCGCCCGACCCGGCCGCTCCGGATCGGGCGAGCCCTCCTTCGACGCGCCCCTCCAGACCACCGGAACTCCTGCATCCCGCCTTCCGGATATCCGGCACTCCCGGACGCTGCCCCGAAACACCGCACGTCCGGGACCTCCGAACCGGGTTCCGCCCGGAAGCACCGCCCGCATTCCCCACCGAACCTCCGACCCGGCCACCACCGCCTGTACCGATACGAAACAGAGGCCCCTATGACCGACCAGCAGCACCACCACAACCCCGGCAACGAGAGCACCGAGGTGCCTGCAACCAGTGGCGACAAGCCCCGCCGTGGTGGGTTCTTCGCCCAGGTCACGCGGGCGCTGAGCCGGGGAGGCCGGGGGCAGGATGACGACGGAGCAAGCTGGGGCAAAGTCCACATCGCCGTTGGCGACGCGGACTTTGCGCTTGACCCCGCCCCAGGGGTGGCGGGGCAGGACCGGCGCGAGGGCGCGCCGGACCAGGCAGTCGTGACCGAGGGCAGCCCCGGCCAGGACGAGCTTCCCGAGCCCAGCACAGAGCTGCTGCCGAGCAGCGACGCCGAGCTCGTCGACGCTGACGTTCGCGTCGTGCGTGAAGCGCCGACCGTGACCACCACCGAGTTCCTCCACCTCGGAGCTCCGGAACTCGACCGCCCGGCCCTTCCGATGGACGGTCACGCCGTTCCGATTGCCGAGCGGATGTACCGGCCGCGTTCCGGAACCGTCCGCACCAAGCAGGTGACCTGCTCCGTGGAACCGGCGGAGAAGGACTTCATCGACATCGCCGCCGCCAAGCTCGAACGGTCGCGCTCCGCGTTCCTGGCGGACAGTGCCATGAGCGTTGCGCAGGAGGTCGTGAAGACGGGCCGCCCCGACGGTTTCGTCCCGCTGCCCAACCGGCGGGCCGTCGATCACCTCACCGTGTTGCTCGGCACCCATCAGCGGGCGATCAACAAGGCCGGCAACAACCTCAACCAGCTCATGGTCGAGATCTACCGGGGCGAGATCCCGGAGCGCGCCATGGAGGTCCTCAGCGCCCTCGACGCGTGCGCGACCGAGGCCCGCCTCGCCTACCAGCGTGTGGCTCCGGGAGCCCGCCGTGGTGCCTGACGTCTCCACCGGCTCGCGCACGCGCGGCCTGCTCTCCTACCTTTTCGGCCCCGGCCGGCGCGACGAGCACACCGACCCGCACATCGTCGCCGCGTTCGCCATGCCCGGCCTGCCCGACCCCGGCCGATCTCCCCTCGACCAACACCACCAGCTCCTCGACCAGCTCGCCGACTACCTCGACCAGCCCGTCCGCGCCCGCGAGGCCCGCTTGGGCCAGAAGGTGCCGCAGCACGTGTGGCACTGCCCCGTCCGCACCGCGCCCGGCGACCGCTACCTCACCGACGCCGAGTGGGCCGAGGTCGCCCGCCGGATCGTCAACGCCACCGGCATCGCCCCCGACCAGGACGACAAGGGCTGCCGGTGGATCGCCGTGCGGCACGCCGACGACCACATCCACATCATGGCCATCACCGTCCGCGAGGACGGCCGCCGACCCCGAAACAAGCGCGACGGCCAGCGCGCCCAGGCCGAGTGCCGCAAGATCGAGAAGGAACTCGGCCTGCGGCAGCTCAACTCCGGCGACCACACCGCCGCGCCGATGCCCACCAGCGCCGAACAGGCCAAGGCCCAGCGCGCCGGGCACCAGCAGACCGCCAAAGAGTGGCTGCAGGAGCAGGCCCAGGCCGTCGCCGCCACCTCCCGCAACGAGCAGGAGTACTTCTCCACCCTCACCGCCCTCGGCATCCATCTCCGTTACCGCATCGGCCCCGACAGCGGCGACGTCCTCGGCTACAGCCTCGCCCGCCCCGGCGACGTCAACGCCCAAGGCGAACCCGTCTACTTCGGCGGCTCCAAGCTCGCCCCCGACCTGTCCATCAACCGCCTCCGCGAACGCTTCACTGCCCAGCAGCCCACCACGCCCACCCGCGCCGTGGGCGAGCCGGACCGGTGGCGGCAGGCCGACACCGCGCTGCGCGAACTCCGGTTCGTCTTCCCCGGCTGGCACGACACCGACGAGAAGGCAGGCGGCGGAGAGCTGGAGGCGTTCGCGTCGGACGCGGTCGTCCAGGCCCACGCCGCCGCGTTCGGCGAACTCCTCCACACCGCCGCCCTCACCGCACCCGCCCACGCCCGCGCCGAACTGCGAGCCGCCGCAACCTCGTTCGACCGCGCCAACCGCTCCCGCGTCCGCGCCGAACACCAGCAGGCCGCAGCCCTGCGCACGGCCGCCAAGGAACTCCTGTACACCGCAGGCTCGGGCCAGGACGGCGACGCAGCCGCAGCCCTCCTGTCCACCGCCGTGTTCGTCCTCATCGCCATCGCGCGCTGGCACCAGGGGCGAGGCCACCAGCAGCAGGCGGCAGCGGCCCAGCAGGCCCTCGTCCACCTGCGCACCGCCTACCGGCACACCGCCGAACCGGTCGTCGCCGACCTCACCCGCCGCACCCCCACCCCCAAGACCACCGACCGCCTTGCAGCTCACGTCCAGACTGCCGTCCCGGACCACGCCCAGCGCATCCTCGCCGACCCCTCCTGGCCCGCCCTCGCCACCGCACTCGCCCAGGCCGAATCCTCCGGCCAACCGCCCCACCGCGCCCTCGCCGAAGCCGCCCGGCAACGGGAGTTGACCACCGCCGACCGCCCCGCCGAAGTCCTCCTCTGGCGCCTCCGGCACGCCACCGCAGACCGCATCGACCAACGCGCCCACATCGCACGCGCCCGCACCGGAAGCCGCACCACCACGGCACCCACGTCCACGACGCCCGCCGCCGCGCCGACCGGCATCCAGCCCGCCCAAGACCCCGCCCGCCGACGCTGACCAACCGAGAGGAGTCAGATGCCACGAGCCCCGCCCCTGCACTGCCGTGACCGCAGCCCAGCCCGGCACCCACGCCAGCCGCCCCACTCCCGGGGGCACCATCCCGTGCCCCCGGCCCCGTCCTACCAAGGAGTCCCATCTGAAGATCCACACGTACGCCGACATGTTCCCGCTGCTCGCCGAGGACGAGATGCACGACCTCGCCGAGGCCATCAAGACCCACGGCCTGCTCGAACCGATCGTCCTCAGCCCCGACGGCGTCCTCCTCGACGGCCGCAACCGCCTGGCCGCCTGCGAACGCGCAGGCGTCACACCGACCTTCACTACCTACACCGGCACCGACCAGGTCGCGTACATCCTCTCGGCCAACGTCCACCGCCGACACATCAGCGCAGGCCAGCGCGCCATGGTCCAGGCCATATACCTTTCACTTTCGGGACACTCGCTGCGGACCCACGCCAAGCTCCACGCGATCAGCCGGACCCGCCTGTCCCTCGCCAACACCGTCCTCAAGACCGCACCCGACCTCGCCGACCGCGTCCGCGACGGCAAGCTCCCACTCGACACCGCCGCCGACATTGCGCGCGAGCGCAAGGCCAAGGCCGACGCCGAACAGGCCGCGTACGACAGCCTCCGCCGGTACGCCCCCGACCTGGCCGTCCGAGTCACCGAAGGCGACCTTGCTCTCGACGCCGCCACCCACGAGCTCGGGCGGAGGCAGGACGCCGTCCACCGCGACCAGGAGCGCCTGGCCGCGATCGCCGAGCACTGGGACACCCTCCAGACCCTCGCCAACAAGCCCGACAGCCTCCACACCCACCAGGTCGTCGACGGTCTCACCACCGACCACCGCGCGCTCATCACCCGCCTCACCATTTGCGAGGCCAGGTGCGGCGAAGTGGTTCAGGCTGCCTGACCCACCCCGCAGGACCAACGACCAGACTGCGATGTCGATTTGATGTCATCTACGGCGGCCGGGAACACCCCGGCCGCCGTACGTCTTGTGGTGTCGCTGAACCCCGTCACCGGCCGAAGGGCACCACTTGACCAACCCCAGCCGCGACCACCGACCCATCGTCCGAGCCCTCCCCCACCCCGACGATCTCGATGCCCGGGGATGGACCTGAGGCCGTACTTGCTGCTGGTGCGCCACGTTCCCCAGTGGTGTCCAGCCCCAAGACCACTGGTCCGCCGAGGCCGCCGATGATGTCCGACTTCAGCGTGCGCAGGGCCGCCACTGGGGGCGGAGGGCCTCACCGTTCATACCGCAATGAACAACTGCGGCAGCTTGTTCAGCTCGGTCCTCGCGTCGCGATGTCGCTGGCGCCGGTCAGACTCTGCCTTGGCCGCCGCCGTCAGCTCGTCTTTCAGCATGTCGTACGTCATGCCCCAAGCGTCGAGCTCTGCATCGAGGTTGGCGAGCGCTGCGGCAAGCTCGGAGTCAGCCTTGGCCGCCGACTCGCGTTGCCGACTGAGCTCGCTCTCGCGCGACTCCGCGGTTTCGAAGCGCCCGAGTGGCTCTGAAGCCTTTCGCAGCTTCTCCGCGAGCCCCGCTCGCTGCTGATCGGCTTGGAGCTTCTTGTCCGCTGCTTCCACAGCAGCGTCTGAAGCAAATGCCATCACACGAAACCCGAACATGTGTCCAAGGCTGCGCTCGCCGATATGGCGGGAGTGGTACTTCTCGCGCGTCAGTGGTGCCTCTTCGACAGCCCCATTGATCCACTCCCGAACCAACCCATCGAGGAAGCGATCGGCCTCGTCGGGTCGGAAGTCAATGGGGAGTCTCCGCCAGTCCGCCTGTGGGTCGAAGTCGGGAACGTCGTACACCCTGCTTCGCAGAAGTTCGTCCCCGCGCTGCCAGACGTAATGCTTGTGCGCTCGTGCACCATCGCACTTGTCGGGGTGGTAGTTCACAAACCCCCAGGGCTGGCCGTTGACAGTCCCATCATCAGCGATGAGCTGTTCATCACGGAGCTGGCGAAAGACAGCGAGAGTGACCTGTTTCCCCGAGATGCTGAGAGTCTTCACCTCTACTGCCGCTGTGTTGATCGTAGCGTTGTGGACGGTCAACTGCTTGGCCATCAAGCCCCCTTCGACATCGAAGTTCCAGGATGCCGCGATCTCTGACTCGTTGTGGGCATGTCGATGTTTTTCACTCACCGACCGGGTGGGCTGCAACCGTTCACTGAGTGAGGGGGCTGGTTGTTCAGCGAGTGAGCAGGTCAAGATTCGGGCTCAGGCGGCAGCAGTGAGTTCCCGCGCCCGCTCCGCGAAGTCCACCACCAGACGGTGACCGCCGAACGGCTCCATGCGGCGCTGGAGGTCCTGGACGGCTTCGATCGCGCGGGAGGACTGCACCTGCTTGGTGAGCGAGAGAGTTCGTACACCGGCAGCGTGCGCGGCTTCAAGGTCGTTGCGCTGCAGGTGCGAGACGGCCAGTGCCGCCTGGGACATCGCGCCGCGCCGGGCACGCTTCTGCTGCCGAGCGTGGTCGATGGAGAGACGGGCGTGTTCGGCCGCGTGGTCGGGCTGGTCGAGGTCCCGGAAGGTGTTGGCGTGCTCGCCGTGGAGGTAGGCGGCGTCGATGAACTTCGCCCACTCGGGCTCCTGGTCCGGCTGGACCCGCGCGAAGGCGTCCTCGGACCGCATGATGGCCTGAGCCGCGCCGACCTTGTCGCCGAGCCTGGCCAGGGCACGAGCTTCCAGTGCCCAGAGATCGGCGAGGCAGACGGGAGAGGAGACTCCGGAGAGTCCTGCGCGGCCGGCTTGGGCGAGGCGGCGGCCCTCGTCAGGGTGGCCGAGCAGGGTGGCCTGGTCGGCCATGCCCGCCAGCACGTGGGCACCGAGCGCGAGGTTGTGCGACTCCTCGGCGAGGCGAAGGGACTGAATCAGGTAGCGCTGAGCTGTGCCCTGCTCGCCGTTGTCGTAGGCCATCCAGCCGAGAAGGTACGTCTGCTCGGCAGCGGCCTCGCACAGCGCCCGCCGAACCTGCTCGGTGTAGGTGCGGCGGAGGAGCGGATAGACGTGGGCGTTCATGTACTCGGCGAGCGCGAGGCGGCCGGAGCCGCCGCCCTTGAAGATGTCCATCTGCTGGAAGGCGCCGAACATGTTCCGCACCGCTGTCACGTCTTCCAACCGGACCTGCGGTCCGGAGATGGTCGAGGACTGCTCCAGCGCGCTCAACGGCCAGTCACGTGGGGAAGCGACGCCAGCGACGGCGGCGAACGGTGCCAGGGCCATGAACTTGCGACGATCCACGTCGGTTCTCCCCAGGTTGGTGACGGCTTCCACGGTAGCCGCGTAGGCGGAGTTGTACACCAGTGACGGTCCGCTGACGGGGCGTCAGCGAGATCGGGTTCGGGTCGCCCGGCCTGCCCCTCGCGCTGCTGGTCATGTCACTTGGCGTCCGACCACAGCGGAGATCGCCCGCTCGTGGATGAGGCCCGCACGGATGAGCCGGGCGACTGGCGTCGAGCAATCGACGATGGTGAGATGGTTGGCGGCTGGCGAGACCCCGCCGTCGAGGATGACCGCCGCCTTGACATCGTTGGCGTCCAGGAAGTCCTGGACCTCCCCGGCCGTGATCGCCGGGCCGGGCGCGTCGACACCTGCGTCGCCCGAGATGTTGACGGTCGTGGCGGCCACCGGGGTACGGGCCGCCGCCGCGAGGGCGCCGAGCGGGCCCGACGAGATGGTGGTGAGCGCGGGTGCCCCGACAGCGGGGTGCTGTTCGCCGACCTCGGTGCTTTGCCAGGGAAGGAGGATGGCGAGGTTGCCGGGCCAGAAGGCGTCGGCCAGTCGCTTGGCCTCGGGGTGGATGACGAACTGCTTCTCGCACTCCTCCAGGGAGGGGAGCACGAGCACGAGGGACTTGGTGCGTGGTCGCTGCTTGCCATCGAAGATGCTGTTGCAGGCGGCCAGGTTCGTGGCGTCGGCACAGATCATGTACCAGCGCTCGGTGGGCACGATGACGAGTTCGCCGGCTTCCAGCGCGCGGGCGGCGGCGTCGAGCTGTTCTGCTGGGATCGGTCGCACAGGTATCCCTCCGTCTTGGGAGTCAGTGGATGGGCTGGGTTTGATGCCGGCTCCGCTGGGCGTTCATGCAGCCTGCGGCAGGCCCTGGTAGTCGAGCCACGGGTCCTGCAGTGCCTGAAGACGTCGCGACGCGTGGTCGGGGTGTTCGACGCGGAAGTACGCCATGATCCGCGGCTCGGGGCCGAGGTTGCGGCCGACGGCGTGGGGGACGAGGTGGTGCATCAGCAGCAGGTCTCCCGGTCGGCCGAGGAACGGGGTGCCAGCGTGGGCGTCGATGTCCGGCGGAACCTGCTCGGTGATGCCGAGCGACCACTGGGTGCGGAACCACTTGGCCATGGCCAGGTGCCCGCCCGGCTGGTAGCGCAGCGCGCCGGCCTGCGGATCGGTGATGTCGGACAGCACCACGCCGACCAGCAGCGAGAAGGTCCGCAGCTCCTCGGGGTCGAGATGCGGGCAGGCGACACCGTCCACGTGCATCGCCTTGTCCGGCTGGTCCTGTTCGAGCTGGCCGTCGGGGATGCGGATCTGGAGCTGCAGGGTGGAGACGGGCCGGAGGTTGCCGAGCAGGTCTTGGGCGAGTTCGGCGGCCGGGGAGTCGGCGAAGAGTGCGAGCAGGTCGGGGTGGCTTCCGAGTTCCGGGGCGAAGGTCCGCTGCGTGTAGGAGCTGATGAGCGCGGGGTTCATCGACTCGCGGTACCAGCCGCCGACCAGGTCGCGGGCGCGGGCGATCTGGTCGGCGGCGACGGCGCCGCGCCTGACGAGCAGGCCGTCGCGCATGAAGGCGTGCTTCTCTGCGGCGGTGAGGGCCACGGGATCTCCAAGTGGGCGTAGGTCTGCTACTGGCGGCGGTTGGTCAGGTGCGCGAGTACGTGCCCGGCCGCGTCGAGGGCGTCGTCGAGAATGGCCCGGCCTGCGTCGGCGGTTGCCGCGCGCGGGTCGCCTCCGATGACACCGCAGGTGGCGATGGTGCTATCGCCGGAAGTCCACGGCCAGGTCGTGCCGCGGTCCAGGACGAGCCGCTTCACCTCGGCGCCGCTGGCGCTGAAGTCCGCTGGGAGGCGGCCGAGATGGACATCGTCCGGAGCGAGTTCGAGCATCATGGCCGTCTCGCGGATGCCTGCATGAATCTCCGGTGCGGTCTCGCTGTCGCCCCTGATGGCGGACAGCGAGGCCGGGTGGATGACGCAGACGGAGAAAGCGTGCTTGCGCTTCAGCTCGTGGAGCGCCGGCTCCAGGATTCCCCGGTTGCCGCCGTGGCCGTTGATGATCAGAAGCCTTCGGGCGGGGGTTGCCCGCAGGTACTCCGCGACCACGGCGTCGAGCAGGGACATGAAGCTCGCGATCCGGAGCGACACGGTGCCCGGTGCCCAGGCGTGTTCGAGCGAGAGCCCGTATGGGATGGCTGGCAGGGCCCAGAGGTCGTGCTGTTCGCCGTATCGCTGGACGAGCATGGCCGTGAAATGCTCCGCGAGCACGGTGTCCGTGTTGAGCGGCAGGTGGGGGCCGTGCTGTTCGTGGGAGCCGATGGGCAGGCAGAGCACGGCTTCGGTGGTGAGTTCGGTTAGGACCGCGGGTGCGGCCAGCCGCCCGACCTGGCGGGCGGCTGGTCCGCTGGCCCGTATCACTCGGTGCCCCGCCGGCCGATGCGGATGAGGAACTCGTTGTCCTCCGGGAACACGTCCTCGGTGCTGTGCTGCGCGAGGGCGTTCTCCACGGCCACCTCGAACTCGTCGAGGCGGTCTCCGAAGAGGTGCGGTGCGGCGAAGCTCGTGGAGTAGAGGTAGCCGAGGATGCTCTTGGTGCTCCACGTCCGGTGGACGGGTACTCGGATCTCCTCGACCCGGTTGAAGGGCGACTCCTCCATGATCTCGCTGTAGGGCCGGTTGTGGTGCTTGAAGGTGCTGTTGCCGGCGCGCCGTTCCTCGCCGAGGAAGCTCTGGACGACCGCGCGCACGGACTGCTTCCAGGGGCTGTCGGCGGCCCAGAAGCTGTTGTCGCCGAAGATGGCGACGGCACCGCCGGGTGCGACCTGGTCGTCGAGGAGGGCGAGGACGGTGGCCTGGTCGAGCCAGTGGAAGGCCCGGCAGATCGTCACGAGGTCGGCCTGCCAGCCGGTCGGGGGCTTGAAGTCCTCGGCCGTCGACTCGATGAGCGACAGGCTGGCGCCGTCCTGGAGTTGGGGCCGGAGGGCTTCCTCGGCGGCCGCGAGCATGTCGGGGTCGTTGTCGATGGCGATGATGTCGTCGAATCGGCCGAGGAGTGCCTCGGCGACGAGTCCGGTGCCGGTGCCGACGTCGAGGAGTCGGCGGGGCCTGCCGGGCGCGACGGCCTGCTCGAGGACGGTCGCGACCTCGTCGGGGATGCCGGGGCGGTACTGGCGGTAGTAGCTGGCGGTGCCGGTGAACAGGCTCATTTGTTCCTCGCGTCGAGTAGGTGGCGGACGTGTTGGACTGCGTCGGTGAGGTCGTGGGCGACGAACACCTCGTGCTCAACGAGGACGTGTTCGTCGGGGACCGCGCGGCCGTGGGAGAGCCAGACGGCGGCGACGCCGGCTGCCGCAGCACCGCGGATGTCGCACTCCCAGTCGTCGCCGACGTGGACCATGGTCGCGGCCGGGACCTTGTAGGAGTCGGCGATGGTCCAGAACGCGCGGCAGTCGGGCTTGGCGAAGCCGATGCGGCAGGAGGGGAAGTGGGCGGTCACCCAGGGGGAGAGAAAGGCGAGGAGCCGGTCGGGGTCGGCCTCGGTGCAGGTGACGTTTGAGAGCGTGACCACGGTGGCCCAGTCGCTGAGCTGCTGAAGCGCCTCGACGACTCCGGGGAACAGGACGAGCGGTGGGACGGGCAGGTCCGTCGGAAACTCGGTCGGCTCGATGCCCAGTGCCGCGCTGACCTTCTTGATCACGTCATCGGTGATCTCCGGAGCCGTGTGCAGGATGTCCCGCATGACGCGCCGGGCCTGCCTGGGACCGAGCGGCGAGATGGCCGCGAGCCGGGCCGCCAGGCCTGGGCCCTGTGCGTTGCCCAGCGTTCCACCGATGTCCAGGCTGACCAGCGGACGGACTGACTCGCTCATGCCGCATCGCCTCCGACAGCGGGCAGGGCGGAGACGATGGCCTCGACCCGGGCGGTGCGGATCTGCTCCGTGGTGGCCTCACCCAGGAAGGTCAGCGCGTACCGCATCTCGGCCGCGTCGAGCGCTGTCAGATCCCGCCGGCTGGTCTGGGCTGCGTCGGCCAGGTCGCCGGGGACGCTGCGCGGGCGAAGTCCGTGGGGGAGGTGGAGGGTACCGGCCCAGACCGGGGTGGGGGCCTCGATCGTCTCCATCGGGCGGAGGACGGTGACGTCGTCGAGGGTGATGATCCTGACGGCCTCCGGCCCCTGGCCGAGGTCCAGGCGGCCGGACAGGAAGGTGTCGTGGCCGTCGAGCCGCTGGTCCAGGACGAGCAGAAGGCCGTGTTCGTCGTGGCGGGTCGTTCCGTGGACGGGGAGGTGCTCAGTGGTTCGGGTCATCGGATGCTCCGGGGTTGGGTGCCGAGTCCAGGGGCCTCGGGTGCGGGGAATCTGCCGTTCTCGGGTATCCACGGTTCGGCGTAGAGGAGTTGGCGGCGCGGCTCCCACTGTCTGCGGTACTCGACGGCTCGAACGGTGTCGGGGAACGCCGCCGTGAGGTGGATGCCGGGAACCATCGAGCGGCCGTGGGGGTAGACGGGAACGCCCGCCTTGTGGCCGACCGCGGTGATTTCGACCGCGCGGGTGAGGCCGCCGCAGCCGACGACGTCGATGGTCAGCGCGGTGGGCCGAGCAAGGTCCAGGAGGGTGCCCAGGTCCTCGTCGGGCCGCAGGCGCTCGCCGACCGCGACCGGCACTCCGGCAGCGGCGAGCTGGCTGTAGAGGCGCAGGTAGTGCTCTGGCAGGGGATCCTCCAGCCAGGCGAGGTGGGGCTGGTCGAGGAGGATGGCGACAGCGGCAGCGAGCTGCGGACTCCACGTGCCAACCGCGTCGACGGCGAAGGGTCCGTCGATCACCGAAGCGGCGCGGGCCAGTGCCTCGATCAGGTCCCTGGCCTCAGCAGCGACGCTCGTCCCGGATCGCCGGCGCAGTCCCCACTTGGTGAAGGCCCACCCCTCGTCGAGGACCTGGGTCAGCGTGCTGTGGCTGGCGGGGCCGCTGAGGTCCAGCCGGAGCCACGAAGCGTACGCCGGCACCGCCTTCGTCCTCCGTTGTGGCACCAGGAGGTCGGCCACCGGCTTGCCGACCAGGCGGCCATGGAGATCCCACGCAGCACACTCGATTGCCCCGACGGACCAGTCCGAGACCCCGGGTGCGGCTGCCCGAAGCCGCGGTCGGAGACCGCTGTGGTCGAACACGGCAGCCCCTACGGCTACCGGCCCGACCGTCTCGACGGCTCGGCCAACCGGCGAGCTCACAGGCCCGTACCAACCCGTCTGCCCCGCGCCATGGACCGCAACGAACACGGTGTCGTCCCCGGTCTCCGTCTCGGCGCCGGCCGGCACCGTCTCCACCTTGTCGATGAGTGGATCCGTCATCGCACTACCTCCAGCCGGGCAGTCAGCCGACGGGCAGCCTGGAGCAATCCGCCGTCGTCGAGACCGAGTTCGTGCGCGAGAACATCCTGGGGCATCGGCCCGGACGGCTCGCGCCACCCGATCACCTCGACCGGCCTCCGCAGCCGCCCTGCCAACAGTCCCCACACCGCTGCGGGGTGCCCGAGCGTGACCACCAGGACCGAGGCGTTCTCCCCGAAGTAGTGATCGACCTCGGCCTCGGTCAGGCCCCTCGGCCAGCGCTCTGGATCGCCGAGCACAGTCAGGTCGAGAACGCCCACGACGCGAATCCGGCAGCCCAGCTGGTCACGGATGACAGGCACCGCCGCCGTGACGGCCTCGGCCGGCAGGTCGCCTGCCACGACGATGGCGAGGTCGGGCTCCTCCTGGTCGCTCAGGTGCGGCCAGATCGCGAGCCCGCGTGCCAACTCCTGCTCGACGGTCTCGTGCGGGAGCTGCAGCTCGGTGTGCTTGCCGGCGACCAGCACGTTGACGTGGCCCGTCGACTTCAGTGCCGCGTCGAGCGCGACGGCGGTGCGCCGGGCATCGGCCGGGACCAGCACGCTCACCGCAGGGTCCTCCGTCGCGAGGAGGGCGGTCGAGAGCGACGGGTCGCCGTGGGTGAAGACGTTGTGCCACCCGTACGAGGTCAGCAGCAGGTTGAGGCTCGGGGACTCCTTGTCGCCGGCGATTCGGCGGTGCTTGAGGTGGCCGACGACTCCGGAGGTCAGGAGGGGGGCGAATGCTTCGTAGGACACCAGGACACCGCGACGGCCGCTGCTGATCCAGCCGGTCAGCCAGCCCAGGAGTACCTCCTCGGCCAGCACCTCGGACACCCACGGCTCGTCCCGCAGTCCGCCGAGGCGGTTCGAGGAGAGTTCGTCCGGGCTGAAGACCCGGAAACCGCCGGCCGTAGCGTGCTCGCGGAGCACGATGCCCACGGACTCACCGAAGCAACCGGCCTGGGCGGGCACGACCGGCCTGGGCGGTTCGAGCGCGGCGCGCCCGGTGCCTTCAGCCGGGTGCCAGGCGGCCGAGTCGATCGCCTCGGCCAGCAGGCCGATCGGCTGGGCGTCCTGGTCGAAGAGTTCTGTGGGCTGGTACGACGCCAACCACTCCTCCAACTGGCCACGCTGGCCTTCGTCCTGGCGGGCCGAGCCGAGGGGCGTCTTGTGCGCCGCAGCCGTGCCGAGCGCCGGCCGCCCGTCGACCGACTCCGGTCCGCTCCAGCCCTTCACACAGCGAAGGAACACGGCCGTCCGCACGCCGTTGGCGACCTCGCTGGCAGACGCTGCCAGGGCATCCCGGAACGCCTCGTGCGCATCCACCGTGGCCGCCGGCACGTGCACCACGCGGGCCTGCCACCCCAGCCCGACCGCGTACGCGACGAGCTCGGCATCCGTCAGCGCTCCCAGCAACGACTGGGCACCCATCCGGAAGCCGTTGACGTGCACGATCGGCAGGACGGCACTCCCCTGTAGAGTCCGGGCCGCAAGCCACGAAGCCGCCGTCGTAGGGGTTTCGCACTCGCCGTCGCCGATGATCGGCACGACGATCCGCCCGGGCGCGTCGAGCGCCAGGCCGTGGCTGAACGCCAGTGCGCCGCCGAGGCAGCCTCCGGGTGCCGCGCCCGCCGGCAGCAGGGGGTGGGTCTCGGAGCCGAGGCCGTCGACGTGCGGGAAGTCGCGGGTAAGGCGTCGCAGCCCTGCCGCGTCGCGGGAGTACTGGGGGCGTACGGAGGCCAGTTGGCCGGTGAGCCAGGCGTAGGCCAGCTGGACCACCCCGGCATGGCCAGCCCCGATCACCGGGACCAGCTCGCGATTGGGCCTCAGCTCGCCGGCCGCGAGACCCGTGTGGGCGAGCGCCCACGCCGTGCCGGGAACGGTGCCCCAGTGCCCTGCGGGGCGAGGCTTGACGTGCTCAGCCTTGAGCGGTTCGGTCAGCAGCTGGTTGTCGTCGAGGTGCAGCAACGCCACCGCTACGTACGTGGTAGCCCGCCACAGCGCATCGGCCCGGTTCAGCATGGCGACACCAACTGCTCCTCACCGAACGTGAAGTACCACAGCGGCCGGTAGCACTCCCATGCCACGGGGCGAAGGCCGGTCGGCCCGACGATGTCCTCGATGTCCCGGCGGGCCTGGAGGTAGTACTCGAGGGAGTCGGACCCGTCGGCTCGAAGGCCCGCCATGATCGAGTTGTGCGCCTGGTACACCTGGAAGTTGGGGAACTCGGTGACAAACGGCATCAGCTCGGCCACGCCTGCGCGGAGGTCGGCGAGGCGGTCCAAGCCGACGATGTAGGTGAACGAGGTCGCGTGGCCCGCGCGCATCGCCCGTTCCAGGACGCGCGGCATCTCCTCGGTAGTGAGGGCCGCCTTGCTCGCCTTGAGAAGAAGGTCTCTCCGGCTGAAGCACTCGGCGGTGAGCCGCAGCACGAACGGGGCGACGCGCTCGGCCAGTTCCTCGAACGCCTCGCTGGTGTGGATGACCGAGGTGAGGAATCCGATTCGGGCGCCGATCCCGTGGGCGGAGAGCACGTCGCGTAGCCCTATCAGGTGGTCGACCGCCGCCCGCTCCTGCTCGAAGCATCCGGTTGACACGGTGACCTCCCGGAGCTCGGTCAGGTCGTGCCGGGGGTGCTGCTCGACCAGCGCGGCCAGCAGCTCGTTCAGCTCCCGCTCCTCGGCGAGCCGCGGATCGGCGGCGGCCTCCAGGGTGTTCGGGCAGAACGCGCATCCCACACAGCGGCTGCGGGCGTTGGGGTTGAGCGTCGCGGCCCGCCCGCCGTCCCGGAAGTACCCGCCAACCGCCTCGTCTGCGGAGACCCGGTCGATGGTGCCGACGACCTCGCCGCCCAGCGAGAGCTCGTCGCCGACCAGGCGGAACGGGGATGCCGCGGCGTTGAGCGGGACGATCACCATCCAGGCGACATCCGGCCGGGTCGTCAGGCGAACGGAGATCCGTGCCCGGTGCCGGCCGTGGGCAGAGGAGATCCCGTACAGGTTGATCGCGATGAGCAGGGCGTCCTCCACCGGCACGCCGTGGTGCTCCGCCATGGCCCTGATGGCCGGAAGCGTGAGGACCGCTGCCGGTGTGCCGTCGAGCGCTGTCGTCATGATCCACTCTCCGTCGCTGTCTCGACCGGGCGGTGCCGCCACGGCGTCGTTCTCTGCTCGATCTGTCTCGCTCCCCTCAACTCGTCGGGGAAGATGGGCCCGTGTGGGCCTGCCGGTGTCCGTCCGGCAGGCCCACACGGTTCCTTCGCTCAGCGACCGGGGTACGGCGGCTGCGGGGTCGGCGGTGCCGGCGGCGGCGGAGGCGGAGGAGGCGGAGGTTGGGGCGCCTGAAGGTGCGCGATCAACGACATGGCAGTGTTCCCTTCTCATCTCGGTGGTGCGTGCGATGGCGGGACGTGACTTCGTCGTCAGGCCCCGGGATCGACCGCGGTGAAGTTCTCAAAGCCGCAGTCGGGCTCGTGGTCGGCCGCCAGAACGGGGCCGAAGTGATCGGAACTGAGCTGGTCATGAGCCGTCACGCCCAGCAGGGTGAGGACGATCAGGTGACCGAGAGCCCAGAGCCAGGTGAGGACGCGGCCGAACGGATCCCGGTTGGCGGCGCGGTGGACGCCGTGGTGCAGCTGGTAGTCGCTCATGCCGCATCGGTCCTGAGCTCGGCCCAGACCACGGTGCCGTCGCGGGTCTCGTCGACACCCCAGCTCTCGCACAGGCAGCTGACGAGGAGAAGCCCCCGGCCGCTCTCGGCCGTCTGGGCGGGCTCCCGCTGACCAACGGCCCCGGATCCTGCGTCCGCGACCTCGATCCGAAGCCCGTGAGGCTGGGGCGCCAACCGAACGTCGAAGCAACCGATGCAGGAAGCCGCGCCGTGGAGTACCGCGTTCGTGGAGAGCTCGGATGCCACGAGTTCGATGTCCCGAACAAGCAGTTCGTCGAGATCCCAAACACCTGCGATCCCTCGGACCAGCGCCCGGACCAAGGGCACCGAGGCGGGCGCGCGGAGGAAACTCATCAGCACCGACACGCAGCCGGTCGCCGAGGCGGTGGTCATCGCAAGACCGTTGGTGCGAGGCAGCTGGGGCGCGTCCACATCGCAGCACCGAGGAGCCGCCGGGCGAAGGCGGTTGGCGAATGCCTGTCCCTCTGCTGCGGTCGTGCCGACTCGCAGGTCCTGACGTGCCATGACGATCACCCATCCGCATCGCGCAATGTCCCATCAGGCACAGCTGCTTGAGGGCAAGTCAGAACGCTAGGAGGATGGATGGAGAGGAACCCGGAAAATCCTTCCGGGGTAAGGGGCCGAGCTTCCCCGAGGCTGGGAGCATGCGAGGGATGACGGAGACGCTGACCATCGGCGAGCGCGTCGGTTGGTACCGCCGCCGGCGTGGCATGCCGCAGGAGGTCCTGGCCGGCCTGGTCGGGCGAACGGCCGACTGGCTGAGCAAGGTCGAGAACGGCCGGATCGAGCTCGACCGCCTCTCGGTCATCAAGTCACTGGCGGACGCACTCGACGTCCAGCTCGGCGACCTCCTGGCCGAACCGTCGCTCCTCGACGGGGCCACCAACACCCAGAGCGGGGCGGTCGCGAAGCTCCGCGAAGCGCTCATGGACTACAAGCACATGTCGCCCCTGCTGGCCGCCGACGATGTCGAGCAGCCGCCCGACCTCGACATCCTGCGCGCCGAGGTCGGCTCCGCCTGGTCCGCCTACCAGGACGCCAGGTACTCCCGAGCGACCAGACTCGTCCCCGACATCCTCGCCCAGGCCCAGCGCGCGGTTCGCATGTACGAGGGCGACCAGCAGCTCCAGGCCAAGGCACTGCTCGCCATGGCCTACCAGGGCGCCGCCATGGTCCTGACGAAGATAGGCGAAGCCGACCTCGCCTGGATCGCAGCCGACCGCGGCCTAACGTCCGCCCAGGAGTCAGGCAACATCGTCGTCACCGGCTCACTCTTCCGCTCGGTGGCCCACTGCCTGCTCACCAATGGACGCCTCACCGCTGCCCGCGACCTGGTCGTGGACTCCGCGACCTACCTGGAAGCCGGCCTCGACGACGCCTCCCCGACCTACCTCTCGATCTACGGCACCCTCTTCCTGGTCGGGTCGATGGCCGCCGCCAGGACCGAGGACCGCAGCACCGTCCGCGAGTTCCTCGCCGAAGCGAACAAGGCCGCACAGCGCCTCGGCCACGACGCCAACCACATGTGGACGGCTTTCGGCCCCACCAACGTGGCCATCCACCGGATCTCGACCGCGATGGAACTCGGCGACATCCAGATCGCCGCCGATCAAGGTCCCCGCGTGGACTCCTCGACCCTCCCGCTCGAACGCCGCGTCCGGCACACGCTCGAAATCGCCCGCGCCTACAGCGCGCAGAACCGCATGGACGAGGCGCTCGCCCTCGTCCTGGACGCCGAGGAACTGGCCCCCGAGCAGGTCCGCTACCACTTCATCTCCCGGCACCTGGTGACCGCCTGGGTCCGCCAACAGCGAGGCAAGCCCAGCCACTTGCTCGCCGGCGTCGCCCAGCGGCTCAGCATCGTCGCGTGATCGCCGCATACGGCTACAGTCGTCACCATGAGCGACTCCCAGCCCCAAGAGGTCGTAGCCCAGCCCCGCACCGCCGCCGGCGTGCTCTTCTTCGACGAGGACGACCGCATTCTCCTCGTGAAGCCGACCTACAAGCCCGGCTGGGAAATCCCTGGCGGCTACCTGCACGCGGGCGAGACCCCGAGCGAAGGCGCCGCCCGGGAGGTCAAGGAGGAGCTCGGCATCACCCCGCCGATCGGCCGCCTGCTCGTCGCCGACTGGGCACCCCACCCCACCGAGGGCGACAAGCTCCTCTTCGTCTTCGACGGCGGCATCCTCCCCGCCGACGAACTCGACCGCATCACCGTCGACCAGGTCGAGATCGGCGAGTACGCCTTCCACGCTACCGACCAGCTCGACGCACTCCTGATCCCGCGTCTGGCCCGCCGCATCCACGCCGCCTGCGCTGCTAGAACACAGTCAGAGACGGTCTACCTGGAGCACGGAGCGGCCCGCCCGTAACCACATGCGCTTTCCGGACTGTCGCGCCTCGGGGTGGGCGGCCTGGGGTTGTCAGCGGTTGTCGGCCACGGCCAGCTTCAACGTAGTCGGGAACCTCTGCTCCGGACACGAGGGCCGCGATCGACTCAGCTCATCTACCGCGCGGGAGGTCTTCTTCTCGCGCCCGGCGTGAATCCCCCTGGACCGGCATGGCTGGCCCGCTGGCGCGTGGCACGAAGGAGGGGGGCACGGCACTGACAGCTGGGTCTCCTCCCGGCGCTTCGCGAAGATCTTCCAACTGTCCTCCCCGGGGCCATCCAGGTCGAGGGGGAGACCGACTTGCCGCCCACCACCGCGCCCGACCCGAGGACCGGATCCGCCGCCAGTGCGTCCAGCGCCGCGGCCGTCCCGAGGACGTCGCCGCCGCAGCAGCGGCCTTCCTCGCCGGCCCGAGCGCGTCCTTCATCACCGGCCAGTCGTTGCATGTCGACGGCGGCTGGATCCTCCACTGACCGCCGGCACCACCGAGACAGGAAGAGAACACCATGCAGCACCGCGTCCGCGCCGTCCTCCTCACCCCGAACAACACCACGCTGCTGATCAAGCGCATCCGCCCCGGTATCGACCCGTACTGGGTGATCGTCGGCGGCAAGATCGAGCCGACCGACGCCAGCCCCGAGGACGCTCTGCAGCGCGAGATCCACGAGGAGATCGCCGGCGACGCCCAGATCGTCAGCCTCCTCCACACCCTGGAGACCGACGAGGAGCGCCAGGACTTCTACCTCGCCACCATCGACAAGTGGAGCTTCGAGGACCGCACCGGCCCCGAGTTCAGCCAGGAAGGCCGCGGCGAGTACCTCCTGGAGGAGATCCCCCTCACCACCGAGGCCCTCGACGCGATCAACCTCCTGCCCCAGGAGATCGCCTCCGTCCTCCGCGAAGCCGTTGAGCGGGGGGAACTCTTCGCAAGCAGTTAGCGCGAAGCGGGATGTGCGGCCGGCCAGACGCCTGCAAGGTGTCTGGCCAACCACGCTGGCGTACAGGACCCAGCGTCCATCCGCGCTTGCGGCTGCCGCAGCCTGGAGCGCGCCGTGGACGGGCCCGAGGCCGGCACGAGGTGCTGCTCGTCTAGGTGCTCACAAGCTTCACCTGCCCCATCCCAACGCGGCAGTACGGAAGGATGGATGGATGAGTGACTGGGAGTTCGTGAAGGACAGAACCGCCACCGAGGGCGCGGTGTGGCGGTCGGCCGACGGCCTCCTCTACAAGCGGACCGGGGGTGAGGACCTGCGGGCCGAGACCGAGTTCCAGCAGCTGGCCGCCGGCCTCGGCTACCCGGTGCCGGAGATCGTCGACAGTGGCTCGGAGGACGGGCGCTACTTCGTCGTCGAGCGCGCCATCGGCGACAACTCGCTGCACGAGGAGGCGCTGGCCTACGCCAGGCAGGACGGTCAGGCCAGCTACCAGGTCATCAGTACGGCGGCTGCCGTCGCATCGAAGCTCCTGCAGGCCCAGGCAAGGCATCCCCTGCCCGCCACGCCATGGTTCGAGAAGGCGGCCTTCGCGGCAGAGGTGTTCGAGGAGAACCCGGACTTCGACACCCCGCGGGTCCATGAGGCGGTCGACCACGCCCTCGACCGGCTGGCCCGTCTCCCGATGGTGCACGGGCACCTGGACTATGGCCTGCCCAACGTCCTTCAGGCCGGCGTCATCGACTGGCAGCATCACGGACCGGTCCCGCTCGGCTACGACGTCTACCCCGCGCTCGACATCGTGGCGTTCAAGGGCGGCGGCAAGGGCTACAGCATCACCCCGGAACAACGCGCCGCCTACACCGCCGCCCTCGACGAGACCACCGCGTCCCTGATCGGGCAGCGGGTGAGCGAGCACTTGGGCGACTTCCTTCTCGTCAAGTGCTTCTTCTTCCTCGCCCTCATGCGGCCCACCGACCCCACGCGGCACGACAAGCACATCAAGTGGCAGTACCGGCGAACCCTTTTCGCGATGGGACTTGATCAGTATGAGTCGGGCAATACGATCGACACCGGCACCTTCCCCACTCTGGAATGGTTCACCGCCGAACACCGGTAGGTCGGTACCCATCGTCCGCGACGCGACTACTTGATGTGTTGTCTTGAAGCGCCTCTTGAGCGCCCGACCATGAGGGGGACTGCCGCCTGTGGGCAGGGTTGAGTACTACAACGATCCGAATGCGCCGAAGGCCAACACGCTCATCCCGGCCAGCAACCTGCTCGTTGTCGACGCCCAGGGCGCCATCCTGGTCCAGCGACGCCGCGACACGGGCCAGTGGGCCTTGCCTGGCGGAGCACAGGACATCGGGGAGACCGCCGCCCAATGCGCCGTGCGCGAGTGCCTGGAAGAGACCGGCATCATCGCCGAGATCACCGACTTCCTCGGCGTCTACACCAACCCTAACCACATCGTCGCCTACACCGACGGCGAGATCCGCCAGCAGTACGAGAACACGTACATCGGCCGCCCTGTCGGCGGCGAGCCCACGATCAATGACGAGGCCGACGGCGTCCGCTTCGTCCAGCCCGCCGACCTCGACCAGTACGACATCCATCCCAGCATGCGCCAACAGATCGGCGACTACCTCGCCGGCAACTACCCCTACCTCGGATGATCGGCCAGCGGAGATCCCCTCGGTCGTCACTAGCCAACGTGATGGCTGCTGGTAGGACAGCGCCGGTCGCTTCTGCCGAGTTCTGACGAGCCGCTCAGTGGCTGTTGTCTTTCCGGGCTTGAGTGCTGCGTTTCTGCTGTTCAGGCATGGGGTCGGCGGTCTCGGGGAGTGGTGACCTGTCGTGTCGTCGC
>NZ_JBEYVJ010000073.1:0-29887 GCF_040643935.1 Kitasatospora sp. NPDC047058
GCAGCGTCACGTGTTTCTTGCCGGAGGTAGAGCACTGGATAGGCGATGGGCCTTCCCGGCACTCCACCCCGGGTGTCGGCCTGATCTCCCCGCCGCCGCACCACGACATCTACTCCATCGAGGACCTGGCGCAGCTGATCCACGACCTCAAGAACGCCAACCCGGCGGCCCGCATCCACGTGAAGCTGGTCTCCGAGGTCGGTGTCGGCACGGTCGCGGCCGGCGTCTCCAAGGCGCACGCCGACGTGGTGCTCGTGTCCGGCCACGACGGCGGCACCGGCGCCTCGCCGCTGACCTCGCTCAAGCACGCCGGCGGCCCCTGGGAGCTCGGCCTCGCCGAGACCCAGCAGACCCTGCTGCTCAACGGCCTGCGCGACCGCATCGTGGTGCAGACCGACGGCCAGCTGAAGACCGGCCGGGACGTCGTCATCGCCGCCCTGCTGGGCGCCGAGGAGTTCGGCTTCGCCACCGCCCCGCTGGTGGTCTCCGGCTGCATCATGATGCGCGTCTGCCACCTGGACACCTGCCCGGTCGGCGTCGCCACCCAGAACCCGGTACTGCGCGACCGCTTCTCCGGCAAGCCCGAGTTCGTGGTCAACTTCTTCGAGTTCATCGCCGAGGAGGTCCGGGAGATCCTGGCCTCGCTGGGCTTCCGCTCGATCGAGGAGGCCGTCGGCCACGCCGAGCACATCAACGCGCAGGCCGCGATCGACCACTGGAAGGCCGTCGGGCTCGACCTGGCCCCGCTCTTCCACGTCCCCGAGCTGCCCGAGGGCGCCTCGCTGCACTGCACCACCACGCAGGACCACGCGCTCGACAAGGCCCTGGACAACCAGCTGATCGACCTCGCCCAGGACGCCCTGCAGCGCGGCGACGCCGTCCGGATCCAGCTGCCGATCCGCAACGTCAACCGCACGGTCGGCACCATGCTCGGCCACGAGGTGACCAAGCGGTACCGCGGCGAGGGCCTGCCCGAGGGCACCATCGACGTCACCTTCACCGGCTCGGCCGGCCAGTCGTTCGGCGCCTTCGTGCCGAAGGGCGTCACCCTGCGGCTGGAGGGCGACGCCAACGACTACGTCGGCAAGGGCCTCTCCGGCGGCGTGGTGATCGTCCGCCCGGCCCGCGACGCCGCCGCCATCGGCAACGACGCGCAGAACCACGTCATCGCCGGCAACACCATCGGCTACGGCGCCACCAGCGGCCGGATCCACCTGCGCGGCAAGGCCGGCGAGCGCTTCGCCGTCCGCAACTCCGGTGCGACCCTGGTGGTCGAGGGCGTGGGCGACCACGGCCTCGAGTACATGACCGGCGGCCGCGTCGTCGTCCTCGGCGAGACCGGCCGCAACCTGGCGGCGGGCATGTCCGGCGGCATCGCCTACGTGCTGGACCTGCGCCCCGCCAACGTGAACGACGGCATGGTGGGCATCGAGGCCCCGACCGCCGACGACCGGGACTGGCTGCGCGAGACCGTGCAGCAGCACTACGAGGAGACCGGCTCGACCGTCGCCGCCGAGCTCCTGGCCGACTGGGGCAGCGGGGTCTCCCGCTTCTCCAAGATCATGCCGACCGACTACAAGGCAGTGCTCGCCGCCAAGGACGCCGCTGAGCGCGATGGCCTCTCCGAGGCCGAGACCACTCGCAAGATGATGGAGGCGGCACGTGGCTGACCCCAAGGGCTTCCTGACCACCGGCAAGCAGCTGGCCGAGCGCCGGCCCGTGGACGTCCGTCTGCGGGACTGGAACGAGGTCTACGTCGAGCGCAGCCTGCTGCCGGTCATCACCAAGCAGGCCGGCCGCTGCATGGACTGCGGCATCCCGTTCTGCCACAACGGCTGCCCGCTCGGGAACCTCATCCCCGAGTGGAACGACCTGGCCTACCGGGACGACTGGTCCGGCGCCATCGAGCGCCTGCACGCGACCAACAACTTCCCGGAGTTCACCGGCCGCCTCTGCCCGGCTCCCTGCGAGTCGGCCTGCGTGCTCGGGATCAACCAGGACGCGGTGACCATCAAGAACGTCGAGGTCACCATCATCGACAAGGCCTGGGACCGCGGCGGCGTCACGCCGCAGATCCCCGAGCGCCTGTCCGGCAAGACCGTGGCCGTCGTCGGCTCCGGCCCGGCCGGCCTGGCCGTCGCCCAGCAGCTCACCCGCGCCGGGCACACCGTCGTGGTGTACGAGCGCGCCGACCGCGTCGGCGGCCTGCTGCGCTACGGCATCCCCGAGTTCAAGATGGAGAAGCGCCACATCAACCGCCGCATCGAGCAGATGCGCGCGGAGGGCACCCGGTTCCGCACCGGCGTCCACGTGGGCGAGGACATCACCGGGCAGCAGCTGCGCGAGCGCTTCGACGCGGTGGTCGTCGCCGCCGGCGCCACCACCGCCCGCGACCTGCCGGTGCCCGGGCGCGAGCTCAAGGGCATCCACCAGGCCATGGAGTACCTGCCGCTGGCCAACAAGGTGCAGGAGGGCGACTTCGTCGAGCCGCCGATCAGCGCCAAGGGCAAGCACGTCATCGTCATCGGCGGCGGCGACACCGGCGCCGACTGCCTCGGCACCGCGCTGCGCCAGGGGGCGGCCTCGGTCACCCAGCTGGAGATCATGCCCCGGCCGGGCGACGAGCGCCCCGGCCACCAGCCCTGGCCGACCATGCCGATGACCTACAAGGTCACCTCGGCGCACGAGGAGGGCGGCGAGAGGGTCTACTCCGTCAACACCACCCGCTTCACCGGCGACGAGGACGGCAACGTCCAGGAGCTGCACCTCGTCGAGGTCGAGTTCAAGGACGGGAAGTTCGAGCCGGTGCCCGGCACCGAGCGGGCCATCCCGGCGCAGCTGGTCACCCTGGCCATGGGCTTCACCGGGACGGACGTGAAGAACGGCCTGGTCGAGCAGCTGGGCGTCGAGCTCGACGCACGGGGTAATGTTGCCCGTGACGGAAAGTTCGCCACCAACGTCGATGGCGTCTACGTCTGCGGTGACGCCGGCCGAGGCCAGTCGCTCATCGTCTGGGCCATCGCGGAGGGCCGTTCGGCCGCCGCCGCGGTGGACAAGTACCTGGGTGGCAAGACCCCGCTGCCCGCCCCGATCCGTCCGACGGACCGCCCCCTGGTGGTCTGACGTACGCCCGAGCCCGCCGGCGGCCCCACCGCCGGCGGGTCCGGACCCCCGATCGCCCGGTGCCGCATCACCGGGAGTTCGAGCCGCTGCCCCCGCCAGCGTCGCCGGGCCTGCACGGTGCCATGGCGCCTGCCCTCTCCCCGACCAGTGGAGGGCGGGCGCCTCTTCGTGTTCCCGGGCCCGTGGCGGCCGCCCGGCCGTGCGGCAGGAGCCCGGCCGCCCACCCTGCTCCCGCGCCCCGGCCCCACCCGCGGTACCCGGCCCGCTACGGCTGGAACGCATGCGCTGACGGACTGTTGTTTGTCGGTGCCAAGTGGCAGACTGCGGCCGACGGCCGGGGGGCTGCGCGAGGTGCGGAGGTTGACGGATGAGCATGACTCAGGCGGGCGGCGGTGCCACCGTGCGGCGCCTGCTGCTGGGATCGCAGCTGCGCAGGCTGCGCGAGGCCCGCGGCGTCAGCCGGGAGGAGGCCGGCTACTCGATCCGCGCCTCCGAGTCCAAGATCAGCCGCATGGAGCTCGGCCGGGTCGGCTTCAAGGAGCGCGACGTCGCCGACCTGCTCACCCTGTACGGCGTCGAGGCCGAGCAGGAGCGCGCCTCGGTGCTCGGCCTGGTCCGCGACGCCAACGCGACGTCCTGGTGGCACGCGTACGGTGACGTGCTGCCCGGCTGGTTCCAGACCTTCCTCGGCCTGGAGGAGGCCGCCGACGACATCCGCAGCTACGAGGTCCAGTTCGTCCACGGGCTGCTGCAGACCGCCGACTACGCGCGGGCCGTCATCACGCACGGCGGGCACGTCACGGAGACCGAGGAGGTCGAGCGGCGGGTCGAGGTCCGGCTGAAGCGCCAGCAGGTGCTCACCGCCGAGCGCGCTCCGCGGCTGCTCGCGGTGCTGGACGAGGCCGCGCTGCGCCGCCCGTGGGGCGGGCCGGAGCTGATGCGGGCGCAGATCGACCGGCTGCTGGAGCTGACCGACCTGCCCAACGTGGTGCTCCAGGTGATGCCGCTCGGTTTTGGAGGGCTGCGGGCCGAGGGCGGCGCGTTCACGGTACTGGGCTTCGCCGAGCCGGAGCTCGCCGACGTCGTCTACCTGGAGCAGTTCACCACCGCGCTGTACCTCGACAAGCCCGCCGAGGTGGCCTCGTACGCGAGTGCGATGGACGACCTGGCCGCGGACTCGCTCAGCCCCGAGCGGGCGAGGGAACTTCTACGCTCCGTACGCCAAGAGCTGTGAGCCGTCAGTACGATGAGGCCCGATCAGATCTGATCGAGGACGGCTCCAGGGCCCTCCCGAATCGGCATGAGAGGGATCAGATGTCGTACCTTTCCGAGCTGGCGCTGCAGTACATCGACGGAGAGTGGCGGGCCGGCAGCGGCTCCTGGGACATCGTCGACGTCGACCCCTACACCGGCGACAAGCTCGCCACCATCACCGTCGCCACCGTCGAGGAGGTCGACCGGGCCTACCGGGCGGCCGAGCGGGCGCAGAAGGAGTGGGCCGCCACCAACCCGTACACGCGCCGGCTGGTCTTCGAGCGGGCGCTGCGGATCGTGGAGGAGCGCGAGCCGGAGATCACCGCGGCGATCACGGCCGAGCTGGGCGGCACCGCGCTCAAGGCCGGGTTCGAACTCGCCCTCACCAAGGACATGCTGCGGGAGTCGATGCAGCTGTCGCTGCGGGCCGAGGGCCGGCTGCTGCCCTCGCCCGTGGAGGGCAAGGAGAACCGCCTCTACCGCCTGCCGGTCGGCGTGGTCGGCGTGATCAGCCCGTTCAACTTCCCGTTGTTCCTGGCACTGAAGGCGGTCGCCCCGGCGCTGGCGCTCGGCAACGGCGTGGTGCTCAAGCCGCACCAGGAGACCCCGGTGGTCGGCGGCACCCTGATCGCGAAGATCTTCGAGGAGGCGGGCCTGCCGGCCGGCCTGCTCAACGTCGTCGTCACCGACATCGCCGAGATCGGCGACGCCTTCATCGAGCACCCGGTGCCGAAGGTGATCTCCTTCACCGGCTCCGACAGGATCGGCCGGCACGTCGCCACCGTCGCCGCCTCGCACTTCAAGCGGACCGTACTCGAACTCGGCGGCAACAGCGCGCTGATCGTGCTGGACGACGCGGACCTCGACTACGCGGTGGACGCCGCGGTGTTCAGCCGCTTCGCGCACCAGGGCCAGGTCTGCATGGCCGCCAACCGGGTGCTGGTGGACCGCAGCGTCGAGGCCGAGTTCACCGAGAAGTTCGTCGCCAAGGTCGCCTCGCTGCGGGTCGGCGACCCCAAGGACCCGGCCACCCACATCGGCCCGCTGATCAACACCGTCCAGGCCGACGTCATCACCGCCCAGGTCGACCAGGCGATCGCCGCCGGCGCCCGCGCGCTGCTGCGCGGCGAGACCAACGGCAGCCTGATGGACCCGGTCGTGCTCGCCGGCCTCCCGGCGGACGCGCCCATCCTGCAGCGCGAACTCTTCGGCCCGGTCGTGATGGTGGTGCCCTTCGACGGCGAGGACGAGGCCGTCAGGATCGCCAACGACACGCCCTTCGGCCTCAGCGGCGCCGTGCACACCGCGGACGTCGAGCGCGGGGTGCGGATCGCGCACCGGATCGAGACCGGCATGATCCACGTCAACGACGGCACCATCGCGGACGAGCCGCTCGTGCCCTTCGGCGGCGAGAAGAACTCGGGCGTCGGCCGGCTGAACGGCGAGTCCACGGTGGACGCCTTCACCACGGTGAAGTGGATCTCCGTCCAGCACGGCCGCAGCCGCTTCCCGTTCTGACCCCGCGCGGAGCCGACGCGCGTTCGCTCCCCGGGGCCCGGGGTGGGGAGCGAACGGGCGTCAGGCCGCGGGGTAGCGGATCAGCTCGCCGGTGGCGAGCTCGAAGCCGAACGGCGCCGGGACCGGAACCAGGTCGCCGAACTTCCCGGTCCACCGCTGGTGGTACGTGCCGCCGTCCGGTTCGGAGTGGAGGGTGAGCGCGCCCTCGCGCGGATCGATCACCAGGTACAGCGGGATGTGCATCAGCGGGTAGTCGCGGACCTTGCCGACAAGGTCGTTCTCCGGGTTGGACGGGGAGACGAGCTCGACCGTGGACACGGGGATGTAGGTGAGGTCCGGGTTGCGTAGCTTGCCGGTGTTCGGTGACGCCAGATCGGTGTTCTCGCTGGGCATCAGCCCGGCCGGGCGGTGGGCGTCGAACTGCTCGCGGACGATCTGCAGGTTGCGCTGATGGATCACCGACGGGCCGGCCGTCATGATGATCTCGTCGCCGGACACCTCGACCTTCCAGCCCGAGGGCGGGTTCAGGCTCTGCGCGTAGGCCAGGAGCCGGGCATGCCGTTCGGGAACCTGGAACTCGCTCATGCCGCCATCCTCTCACCGTGCCCGCGGTGAGAGCCGGAAGCCCGGGCCGCCGTGAGGGGCCCGGGCTTCCGGCGGGAGGGTCAGAAGACCGGCTGGCCGGCGCGGACCAGGCGCCAGGACACGGCGGCGAAGTCGGCCGGGTCGATGACGCCCTTGGCCTTCACCCAGGCGATCATCGTGTTGCGGATCTCGTCCGAGTTCGACCAGACCATCTTGGCCTTGGCCACGTGCGGGAAGTTGCCGCCGCCGTTGGCCCGGTAGTTGTTGACGGCGAGCACGAACTCGGCCGCCGGGTCGACCGGCTTGCCGTCGAACGACAGGTTGACGATCCGCGAGCCGACCGGCTGCGTGATGTCGATGTCGTACGAGACGCCGTACACCGAGTCGTAGTTGTAGTCCGGCGTGGCCTGCTGGTTGGTCAGCGTGTCCGGGTCGACCGGGGCACCGGGGGCGAGCTGGGCGAAGTACTTCGCCGAGTACTCCAGGTAGTCCTTGATCTGGGCGCCGGTCAGGATCCGCGCCTCCAGCGTGTTCTCGTAGATGTACAGCCCGGCCGCGTCCCGCAGCTTCACCTGCCCGGCCGGGATCACGGCCGTGCGGTTGAACGGCGCGGCCTGCGCCAGCACCGGCAGCTTCGCGTACTGGCCGCCGGCCAGCGCGGCCTTCACCGTGTCCGCCTGGACCCGTCCGATCAGGTCGATGATCGGGGTGTCCTTGAACCGGGCGTCGGAGATCGACAGCTCGGCCTTGCAGGTGCCGATCACCTGGTTGACGTAGGCCACGACCTTCTTGTGCTGGTCCGCCAGCGCGTTCGCGATCTCCGGGTCCTCCGGCACCGTGTTGGAGTTCAGCACGCGGGAGGAGAGCGAGACCAGCTTCCAGACGCCCTTGTCGAACTCCACCTCGAAGTCGAAGCAGGTCAGCCGCTGGCCCCAGCAGAGCGGCTCGGAGAGGACCACCGTCTTGCCGGTCTGCTTGTTGACGATCAGCCGCTGCGCCACCTCCTTGTGGGTGTGGCCCACCAGCACCGCGTCGATGTCCGGCACGGTCTCGGCCATCTCGCCCGAGGCGTCCTCGGGCCACGGCAGCTGGTCGCCGTACGTGGTCGCCTCGTCGATGCCGGAGTGCGCCGACACCACGACGATGTCCGCGCCCGCCGCCTTCATCCGGGGCACGTACTTCTTCGCCATCTCGACGATGCCGGGGAAGACCATCTTCCCGGCGACGTTGGCCTTGTCCCAGATCGCGATGCCCGGGTTGGTCAGCCCCAGGATGCCCACCTTCAGCGGCCGGCCGCCGCCCAGGTGCAGCTCCTTGATCACGTACGGCTTGAAGGCCGGCTTCTCGTCCTTCGCGTGCAGCGCGTTGGCCGCCAGCAGCGGGAAGTCCAGCTGCTCCTCGAAGGCGCGCAGGGTGGGGATGCCGTAGTTGAACTCGTGGTTGCCGATCGCCGCCGCGTCGTACTCCATGAGGTTCATGGCGAGCGCCATCGGGTGCTCCGGGGCGGTGTCCGCGTCGGTCGCGACCGGCTCCACCCGGGCGAAGTAGTATGTCAGCTGGGTGCCCTGGATGATGTCGCCGGCGTCGATCAGCAGGCAGCGGTCCCAGCCCTTCTCCTCCCGGACCTGCTTGGCCAGGCTGGAGATCTTGGCGAGGCCGACCTCGTTGTGCGCCTTGTCCGCGTACACCGCGTCGGTGAAGTAGTCCCAGTTGAGCACCCGGCCGTGCAGGTCGGTGGTGCCCATGACGGTGAAGGCCTGCTTCTTGGCCGGCTTGCCCTTCGCGCTGAGGTCGTCCGGGCCCGCCGCCGCGGCGGGGGAGGCGGCGGCGAACGTGGCGCCACCCGCGAGGGCGGCGCCGGCGGCGGTGGCGGCGGACCGGGTGACGAAGTCACGGCGGTTCAGGGGCATGGACGACTCTCCCGGGTGGGACTGCGGACGGAACGTCAACGATGCGTCGACGAGCTGCTGGTGACGCGCGTAGAGGTACGCGCGTAGAAGTGTGCCGCGCCACCTCGCGGATTGATAGCCCCCGGACCTTTCCAACAGGTGAGATCTTGGCGACTCGTTCGTGACACCGCCGGGCGGGTGCTGCGCACTCGCAGCACCCGCCCGGCGGCTCCGGAACAGCCCCTAGATGTACCCCTCGCGCACCGCGTGGGCCACCGCATGTGCCCGGTTGCGCAGCTGCAGCCGGGTCGTCAGGCCGTGCAGCACGTTCTTCACCGTCCGCTCCGAGTACGACAGCCGGGCCGCGATCTCCCCGGTGTCGAACCCCTCGGCCACCAGCCGCAGCACGTCCGACTCCCGCTCCGACAGGCCCGACGGCGAGTGTCCCGGCTGCCCCTGGACACTCCGCTGCAACCGGCCCACCTGCGTGATCAGCCGGCCCAGCAGGTCCGCCGGCAGGTCACCCTCCCCGCGCGCCGCGGCCAGCACCGCCCGGCCCAGCCGCTCGGCCGTCGCCTCCCGGCGCCACAGGATCGCGGCCACCCCGCACTCCACCGCCTCCAACAGCTCGGTCTCGCGCATCCGCTCGACCACCAGCACCACCCGCTGGTCCCCGCCGCGCACCAGCCGGCGCAGCGCCGCCACCACCGAGGCGTCCGCCGACTCGGCCAGCAGCACGGTGACGACACCCGGCGCCGCCGCATCCTCCGCCACCAGCTCCAGCGCCGGATGGCGGCGCAGCTGCGCCTCCGCACCCGCCCGCGAGATCGGATCCGCGGCCCGCACCACCACGGCGGTCCGGCCGTCACCGGCCGCGGCGGCGGACGGAACCGCGCGCCGGCCGGGCGCCGGGCGCTGGGCCGGCACGGTACGCGGCAGCCCCGCTGCAGGCAGCCTGCGGGGCACCCCGCGGCGGTCGTGATCGGTGTGCAGAACAGTCACATCTGGCCCCCTCCTGGAAGTCCTCCCGGCCGCCGCCCGGACGGCCGGCACGCCGCGCCGGGGAGGGCGGGCACGAACTCGGCGGACGGGAGCCCTGCGGTGGAACAGCCGGGGCGACCGTGCCCCCCGGTGCACCCCATGCTTCCCGTCCGGACCCGCCGCGGCCATCGTGGTCCACCACGAGATCGCACCGCGGCCGCGGCACCGGCACGCAGCTGCCGTGCCACGCCGCCCGGCCCCGGCACGCCGCCGCCGTGCCGTGCCCCCGGCGCCGACGCGCCGCCGCCGTGCCACGCCCCGGCACCGGCCCGGAGGTAGGGTGCCGTGCAAGCCGTCCGGGCCACCCGGCCCCGTTCACGCCGCCCGGCACCAGGACGGCCCACCGGCCCGGCACAGGGGGAACGCGCCGGACCGGGGGAAACCCGCCGCCCGGCGCCGGCCACCCCGCCGGCCCCGGCGGATGCGACGAGGATCACACCCGCCGACCCGGGCGCCGACCCGGCGTCAAGGCGTTTTCCCCGTACGACGGCCGGACGTGCCCGCCCGGCCGCGCCGGAAGGGAACCTCGGGGAGGGGACAGCAGATGAGCACCGTGAGGACCCGCGGACCACAGCCCACCGCACCCGCACCCGCCCCCGCCCACCTCACCGCCCGCGACCCCCAGCTGCGCCGCATCGCCACCCTCACCGACCGCGCCCGCGCCGGCACCGGCGGCGTCCTGCTGCTCACCGGCGCCGCCGGCACCGGCCGCAGCACCCTGCTCGCCGAAGCCGCCCACCGCGCCGCCGCCGACGGCACCACCGTCCTCCGCGCCCGCTGCGCCGCCGACGAGACCCGCACCCCTTACGCAGCTGCCCGCCAGCTCTTCGAGACCGGCCCCGACACCACCCGCACCGACCGCCACCCCGCACCCGCCGGGCCCGGCGAAGACCTCTGGGCCCTGCTGCGCCTGCACGCCGCCCACAACCCCGTCCTGCTCGCCGTCGACGACATCCACCACGCCGACCGGCCCACCCGCGAGTGGCTGCGCCAGGTCGCCCGCCGCATCGACCGGCTGCCCGTCCTCCTCCTCGCCACCGAGCACCGCCAGGCCGCCCTCGGCACCCCGCCCGACCGCTTCGCCCGCGGCCTGCCGCCCGGACTCGCCGAGAGCACCCGCCTCGGCCCGCTCGACACCCCCGCCGCCACCCGCCTCGCCGCCCACCACCTCGGCCCCGGCACCCCGGCCGCCCTGGCCGCCGACTGCGTCCGCGCCACCGGCGGCAACCCCGCGCTGCTCACCGCCCTCCTCACCGACCTGCGCCGGCACCCCGACGCGCCCGCCCTCCCCGAGCTGCCCGACCGCTGCACCCGGCTGCCCGGCGCGGCCTTCCCCGAAGCCGTCGAGGACTGGCTGCGCGGCGGCGGCGACCGCGCCCCCGCCGCCGCCCGCGTCCTCGCCCGGATGCAGGAACACCCCGCCGCCCGCACCGCACCCCTGCCCGCCTCCGGCGACCCCGCCCCCATGCTCGCCGAACTCGCCGACGCCGACCCCGACCAGCTCACCGCCTGGCTCGCCGACCTCACCGCCCAGGGCCTGCTCGACGACCCCGGCCCCGGCCGCTGGCCCCGCTTCACCCACCCGCTGCTCGCCGACGCCGTCCTCGCCGGACACGAACCAGGCCACCGCGCCCGCGTCCACCGCGCCGCCGCCGCATACCTGCACCGCGCCGGCGCACCCGACGAACGCATCGCCGGGCACCTCCTCCTCACCCCCGCCCCCGGCCCCCGCTGGGCCGCCGACACCCTCCGCGGCGCCGCCCGCAAGGCCGCCGACGCCGACCGCCCCGCCGACGCCGTCACCCTCCTCCGCCGCGTCCTCGCCGAACCGCTCGGCGAGCGCCGCCGCGGCCTCGTCCTCACCGAACTCGGCAGCCTGGAGGTCACCCTCGGCCCGGACGAACGCACCGCCGGCGTCCGCCACCTCGCCGAAGCCGTCCACCTCCAGCAGTCCGACGAAGGCGTCTTCCGCACCGCCAACACCCTCGGCGCCGTGCTCGCCGCCCGCGGCGACACCCCGGCCGCCCTCGAACTCATGGAGGAACTCGCCGAACGCTTCGCCGACCGCGACGACCTCGTCCACGCCGTCCAGGCCGCCGCCGCCCTCATCGCCGCCCACGACGGCCGCAGCTGGCTCCAGGTCGTCGAAGGCGTCCAGCGCGTCGCCGCCCGCAGCACCCAACGGCCCGCACCCCCCGCCTACGCGCTGCTCACCGAGTTCGACTCGACCAGCGGCACCCTCTCCGCCACCGAGGTCGGCAGCCGCATCCGCGAACTGCTCGACGCCCCCCTCGACCCGCTCAGCCGCTCCTACGTCCTCGTCTCCGCCGCCACCCTCGCCCAATGGGCCGACCTGCTCCCCGAAGCCGACCGGATCGTCGAACGCGGCCTGGCCGCCTACCGGGGGCCCTCCCTGGAGCCCGGCTACCAGTGCCTGCTGAGCGTCCGCGCCGAAACCCGCATGATGCGCGGCGAATACCAGGCACTGCTCGACGACTTCGCCCTCACCGCCCCCACCCCCGCCGGCCGCCCGCACCCCGCACACCGGCCCGGCACCCGGCCCGGCACCCGGCCCGGCACCCGGACCAGGACCGGCACCGGCACCGGCACCGGCACTGGCACTGGCACCGGCGCCGAGCCGGCCACCCGCAGCGAGCGGTCGGTCTGGTCCTGGTGGTGCGGCACCCCGCCCGACGACGGCACCCCCACCGGAACCCCGGAACCCCCCGGCACCGAGGCCGCCCGCGCCCGCTACGCCGGACTGCTCGGCCAGCAGAACGCCCACCTCGTCGCCCAGGCCGTCCTCGCCCTCACCGAAACCGGCCGCTACTGGCAGGCGCACGGCCTCGCCCGCGCCATCGCCGCCGACCGCGCCCAGGACTCCTGGGAATGGAACGAGTACCTCTACGCCCGCGGCATGCTCCGGCTCGCCACCGGCGAACCCGCCGCCGCCCTCACCGACCTCCTCGAATGCGGACGCCGGCAGGACGAACGCCACGTCCGCAGCCCCATCGTCACCCCCTGGCGCTCCGCCGCCGCCGACTGCCACACCCTCCTCGGCGAACCCGGCCCCGCCGTCGCCCTCGCCGAGGAGGAACTACGGCTCGCCCGCACCTGGGGCACCCCCCGCACCGTCGGCCGCGCCCTGCGCGCCCTCGCCGCCGCCACCGGCGGCCGCCACGGCCTCGACCTCGCCGCCGAATCCGTCGCCCTCCTGCGCCACGGCGAGATCGAGCCCGAACTCATCCCCGCCCTCATCACCTACGGACGGCTCCTCACCGACAGCGGCCGCCGCGGCGCCGCCCGCCGCGCCCTGCGCGAAGCCGCCGGCCGCGCCGAACGCCTCGGCGCCGTCCGGCTCCGCGCCGTCGCCGTGGAATCCCTGCACGCCTCCGGCGCCCGCCCCGGCCGCGGCGAACACGCCGGAACCGAAGCCCTCACCGACAGCGAACTGCGCATCTGCCGGATGGCCGCCGCCGGCCACTCCAACGCCGAGATCGCCACCACCCTCCACCTCGCCCTCCGGACCGTCGAAACCCACCTCACCAACAGCTTCCGCAAACTCGGCGTCCGCCGCCGGGCCGAACTCGCCGGCGTCCTGGAGAGCTGACCCCCAGGACGCCGCCCGGCCCACCGCTCACACCGCCAGCGCCGCCGCCATCGACCGCACCTCCGCCGCCAGCCCGGCCCCCGGATCCGGTGCACCCGCCCGCCAGCGCTCCCACGTCCGCGCCCGCAGATAGCCGTCGACAGCCACCGGCAGCCGCCCGCCCACGATCAGCTCCGCCTCCGGCCGCCTGCCCACCTCCGCCAGCCGCTCCAACAACCCGTCCAACCCCGCCGACACCGGCAGCGGCACACTCCGCAGGTACTCCGCCAACTCCGCCAGCTCCGGCCACGGCTCCGGCGGCGGCGGAGGCGGCGTCCCCGGCCGCCCCGGCCACAACAAGACCCCCGCCCCGTACAACCCCGCCACGATCCCCGGCCACAACGCACCGCCGAACCCCGCGAAGTGCAACCCCAGCCCACCCGCGCCGGCCGCACAGCCGACCAGGTTCCGCGTCGACTCCAGGTACGCCCACGCGCGCCGGCCCAACGACGGGCCGGACGACGGACGACCGGACGACGGGCCGGACGACGGACCGGATGACGGACCGGATGACGAGCCGGACGACGGACCAGCGCCGCCCTGCCGCCCGGCACCGCTACTGGTAGCCACGGATCTCCTCGAACGCCCCGTCCAGCGACCCCGTCCCGTCGAACAGCTTGCCGCCCGTCAGGTCCGCGATCCCCTGCAACTGCCCCTTCGCCGCATCACCGAACAGGATCGGGAACACCGGCACCGCCTTCTGCGACGACGACAGCCCGTTGTAGAAACCCCGGAAGTCCTTGTCCGTCGCACCCTCGTTGCTCTCGCCGTCCGTCATCAGCACGATCGACGTGAACCGGTCGTCCCCGGCCGCCGACTGCTGCCGCTCGATCACCCGGTACGCCTCCTCCAACGAGCTGTACACCGCCGTCCCGCCGTCCGCCGACAACGTCTGCACATCCCAGTTGATCGCATCCAGCTCCGGCTTCGCCTCCACCGCCGGCACCGTGTGCGTCTTCGTCGACTTCACCTTCGACGCGAACGACATCAACGTCACCTCCTCGCGGTTGCGGAACCGCCGCACCCCCCGGGTGTCCTCCGCCCCCGTCAGCCGGCCCAGCGCCGTCTTCAACGCCGACAACCGGCCCCCCGACATCGAACCCGAGGTGTCCAGCACGTACACCGTCCGCGACGGCCGCCGCAGCTCGTTCTGGTACGAGGCCAGCAACCCGTCCGCCACCGCCCGCGTCCCCGGGAACGGCAGCTCATGCCGCCGGTCCGTCGGCAACCCCGCCGCCGGAGCCACCCCCGGCACCACCGGACGCCGCAGCGTCAACTCCGAGATCCGCTTCTGCACGTCCTCCTTCAACAGGTACGACGTCAGCCGCTGGAACGAGTCCCGCTCCCGCTGCGCCGACGAACTCAGCAACGTCAGCGGATAGTTCGCCGACACCACACCGTCCGTCGGCCGGACGACCGTCAGCTGCTGGTCCTGCGGCAGCGTCCGGTTCATCGACAGCAGCACCGACTCGTAGTTCACCAGCGCCCCCACCGAGCCCTTCTCCGCCCGCGCGTACGCCTGCGCCAGCCAGCCCGACGAACCCGACGTCAGCTTCTGCCCGGTGAAGAACTGCTTCAACGACGGCGTCGCCTTCTGCACATCCGCGTCGGACAGCGCCGCACTCGCCCCCGAGAACGCCGACGCCACCGCCACCAACGCCGAGAACCCCGAATTGGACCGGGACGGATCCGCCATCCCGTACGCCAGCCTGCCCCCCGACGCCGCCTGCGCCAGGTTCCCCCAGGTCACCTTCGAACCGTCACCCCACCCCAGATCCGCCAGCACCCCGGACCGGATGCCGAAGGCCACCGGCGACGCCATGACCGGCGTCTCCGACAACAACTTCGACCGGCTGCCCTCGTCCAGGTGCAGGTACTGGTTCGACGGGAACCAGATCGCGTCGTACTTGCCGTCCGCCCGCCCCGACGACACCGCATCCGCACCGTCCAGCGAACCCGTCCAGGCGAACTGCACCGTCACCCCGGTCGCCTTCTGCGCCTCCTCCAACACCGGGGCCATGTCCTGGAGTTCACTCCCAGCAAGGACCCGCAGCACCCCCGCCCGCGCCGTCGGCGCCGGCGCGTCACCCTGCCGCGGCGCAGGCGCCGGCGACGACGTGCACGCCGTCACCGTCGCCACCAGCAGGGCCAGCCCCACCGCCAGGCCCCGCACACCACTCCCGCGCATCGTCCGCATCCCGCTCCCCATCCCCCCGGTCAACCCCTCATCGCGCCGTCGATCAACTTCTGCAGGACCTCGGGCACCGGAGTCGATGCCTGCTTCACCTTCGCCGCACCCAGGTTCGGGGCGAGGGTGAAGGAACCGCTCGCACTCTTCAGCTGCGCCCCGAAGGCGTTGGTGTCCCCCTGCGGGCGGAAGCCGTAACTGGCCGCCAGTTCCCGCAGCTTGGCGTTGCCGTTCAGCTGGCCGGCCAGCTTCCGCCCGTTCTCGGTGAGCCCGACGACGGTGTGGTCGGAGTAGACCGTGGTGTCCGGGTAGAGCACCACCAGGTCCTCCGGCGCCTTCTTCTTCACGATCAGCTCGGCCGCCTGCGACTCGTACGCGAGCACCAGCGGACCGCCGGCGTTCGAGAGGAAGTCCGCGAACGGCTCGTCGGTGGACTTCTTCAGTGAACCCTGCTTGGTGATCGCCGTGTGCAGCAGCGCCTTCGTCCGCTCCACCCCCGCGGCGTCCGCCACCGGCTGGTTGCCGTTCTCCAGGTAGGAGAGCAGCGAGACGTACATCGCACCGGACGAGGACGTGGTGGGGTCGGTGGTGGTGAGGAAGATGTCCCCGGCCAGGTCACCGGGCTTGTCGCCGTTGAGCTGGTCCCACCTGCGGCCCGTCCGGATCGCGTTCAGGTACTCGGCCATCCGGAACGTCCAGACCTTGGACGCCTTGTCCTGGCCCGCCAGCCCGTTGGACTCCAGCACCCTCGCCGTCGACTCGTGCGCCATGATCACCAGCGGCGAGTAGAACGGGCGGATCGCCGTCTCGGTGATGCCCTTCTTCGTACGGATCGCGTCGGCCGGCGGCTGGCTGGCCGGGAACGCGAAGTCCATCCCGTCCAGGTTGTCGCCCATCTGCCAGGAACCGGCGCTCTGCACCTTCACCGCCATGCCCTGCGCGGCCAACTCGGCCCGCACCGCCGGATCGTCGAAGAACTCGCGCTTCTCCGACCCGATGAGCCCGTTGACGGTGACGGTCACCGGCCCCTTGTCCTTGCCGTCGCCCCCCGGCTGCAGGAGCGCGAACGCCACCCCGCCGAGCAGCAGTACTGCCACCAGCACCCCGAACACACGCCTCATGCCGAACGATTCCCCCTCGCCGCGCCGTGTCCGGGCGGTCACCCGGGTGACGAGCGTCCCGCCGGGGCGGGAGCGGCAGCGGAAGTGACGGTGAACCAGGGGTGAACACGTCTTCACGGAATCGCATCGGCGGACGGCCCCCGGACCGCCCCTCGCACACCGGTCCGAGGCCGCGTCAGATTGTTCAACTCGCCGTCCGGCAAAGGTCATCCCGCCGTCCGGACGGACGTCGATGTTACGCGCCGGTAATCCTTACCCTCAGCACTATGCGCCGAGCAAAAATCGTCTGTACCCTCGGGCCCGCCACCGACTCGTACGACCAGATCAAGGCCCTGGTCGACGCCGGAATGGACATCGCCCGCTTCAACCTGAGCCACGGCTCCACCATCGAGCACGAGGAGCGCTACCGCCGGGTCCGCAAGGCCGCCGACGAGACCGGCCGCAGCGTCGGCATCCTCGTCGACCTTCAAGGCCCGAAGATCCGCCTCGACACCTTCGCCGAAGGACCCGTACTTCTCGAACGCGGCGACGAGTTCACCATCTCCACCGACAAGGGCGTCGTCGGAGACCAGAACACCTGCGGCACCACCTACGCCGGCCTCGCCACCGACGTCACCCGCGGCGAACGGATCCTCGTCGACGACGGCCGCGTCACCCTCGAAGTCACCGAGGTCGACGGACCGCACGTCCGCTGCCTCGTCATCGAAGGCGGCCTCGTCTCCGACCACAAGGGCCTCAACCTCCCCGGAGTCGCCGTCTCCGTCCCCGCACTCAGCGACAAGGACGTCGCCGACCTGCGCTGGGCCCTGCGCACCGGCGCCGACCTCGTCGCCCTCTCCTTCGTCCGCAGCGGCCGCGACATCGACGACGTCCACCGCATCATGGCCGAGGAGGGACGCTTCCTCCCCGTCATCGCCAAGATCGAGAAGCCGCAGGCGGTCGAGAACCTCGACGCCATCGTCGACGCCTTCGACGGCATCATGGTGGCCCGCGGAGACCTGGGCGTGGAGATGCCCCTCGAACAGGTCCCGATGGTCCAGAAGCGCGCCGTCAAACTGGCCAAGCGCAACGCCAAACCGGTCATCGTCGCCACCCAGATGCTCGACTCGATGATCAACGCCTCCCGGCCCACCCGCGCCGAAGCCTCCGACGTCGCCAACGCCGTCCTCGACGGCACCGACGCCGTGATGCTCTCCGGCGAGACCTCCGTCGGCAAGTACCCCGTCGAAACGGTCCGCACCATGGGCCGCATCATCGAAGCCGCCGAAACCGACGTCCTCGCCGCCGGCCTCCCGCCGCTCACCACCACCAACAAGCCGCGCACCCAGGGCGGCGCCGTCGCCCGCGCCGCCGCCGAGATCGGCGACTTCCTCAACGCCAAGTACCTCATCGCCTTCACCCAGTCCGGCGACACCGCCCGCCGCCTCACCCGCTACCGCTCGCCCATCCCCGTCCTCGCCTTCACCTACGAACCCGCCGTCCGCAGCCAACTCTCCCTCACCTGGGGCGTCGAGACCTTCCTCGGCCCCTTCGCCCCCACCACCGACGAGATGGTCGAACAGGTCGACGCCGCGCTCCTCTCCCTCGGCCGCTGCCAGAAGGGCGACATCGTCGTCATCACCGCCGGCTCACCCCCCGGCCTCGCCGGCTCCACCAACCTCGTCCGCGTCCACCACGTCGGCACACTCGACAACTGACCGGACCCCGCTGCGCCTGCGCCCCCTCCCCGCGGAGGGGGTGCGGGCGGTCAGTACTTGGGCCCGATGCGGGCGTCCATGAGGGCGACGGACGCCTTGCGGGCGACGGAGACGTCGACGGCGCCGGTGGGGCGGGTGACGGACCTCCACTGCACGCCGACGGCGTCGAGCGTGTCCGTGAAGAGGCGGACGATGTCGGCCGAGGTGTTGGTGAAGAAGTAGCGCGGGTACTCGTAGCGCTTCCGGGCGCCGCCGACGGTCCGGACGGTCCAGTTGGTGATGCGGCACCCGTCGGAGTGGATCAGGCCGCACAGGAACTCCCACGGGTGGGCGTCGACGATCTCCTGCTGCCAGGGGGCGAGGACGATGGGCCGAAGGTGCTTCGGGCCCGGGCCGTGCTGGGGGAAGAGGCAGGGCCAGTGCTTGCTGGTGCTGACCACGCTGGTGTGTCCGACGGCTCGGACGCGGATGACCTTGTTCTGCGGCATCACGGCAGCGACGGCTCGCGCGCACTCGTCGATGAGGCCGGGCCAGACGTCGCCGCAGGCGATGCGGAGGGCGTGGACGTCACGGCGACCGCGGCTGATGCAGCCGTCGCCGAGGTAGGGGCCGAGGAGGTAGGCGTAGTCGGCACGGGGCCGCGAAGGGTCCAGACGGCCGTGCGGAACAGGGCACTCCGCCGTCATGCGGGGGCTCGGTACGGCCCCGGACGCCCACGCGCGGATGGCGAAGCGGGATATCCCGGTTGCGCGGCTCACCTGGCTGATGGTCAGGCCGGATGCGTGGAGTCGGATCGCCCGCTGGCGGGTGGCCATGTCGTACATGTGGTCGAGCCTGCGGATCCGAGTGGCCGCGGGCACGCCAAAACGAAGGTCTTCATCCGAACTGATGAAGATCGCCAACTGTTAGGTCACCCTAAGCGGCTTAAGAATCGAAGGAAAGTGCCCCGAGTGGGATTCGAACCCACGCTGGCGGCGTTTTGAGTGCCGTGTCTCTCCCGCTGGACTACCGGGGCATCCACAGTTTCGAAGGTTGCCCCCGACCCTGCTTGAGTTCAAACATACCGTGTCTAGGTACCCTCGTGCATGCAGTACCCCGCCGGAACTAGGAGCCCCGTGAGCACCGCCGACGAGCAGGCCGAGCCGCTTGAGACCGACATGCCCCAGATCACCCGGATTGTGATCGCCGAGGACGAGGCGTTGATCCGTCTCGACCTCAAGGAGATGCTCGAGGAGGAGGGGTACACCGTCGTCGGCGAGGCCGGCGACGGGGAGACGGCGGTGAAGCTGGTCGAGGAGCTCCGTCCCGACCTCGCCATCCTGGACGTGAAGATGCCCGTGCTGGACGGGCTCTCCGCCGCCGAGCGGATCCACGAGCAGCACCTGGCGCCCGTCCTGATGCTGACCGCGTTCTCGCAGCGCGAGCTGGTGGACCGGGCCCGGGACGCCGGGGCGATGGCGTACATCGTGAAGCCGTTCTCCAAGAGCGACCTGGTGCCCGCGATCGAGATGGCCGTCTCCCGGTACACCGAGATGCGGACGCTGGAGGAGGAGATCGCGGATCTCACCCAGCGGCTGGAGACCCGCAAGCTGGTGGACCGCGCGAAGAGCGTGCTGCAGACGAAGTTCGGGCTCAACGAGCCGGCCGCGTTCCGGTGGATCCAGAAGACCTCGATGGACCGCCGGATGACGATGGCGGCGGTGGCCGAGGCGGTCATCGAGGAGGGCGCCGCCCAGGACCGCAAGAAGGCCGACGAGGCCAAGGGCGAGTAGTACGAGCAGTAGGTAAGAGTGGTAAGAGGTACGAGAAAGGGCCCCGTCCGGTCGGACGGGGCCCTTTTCCGTGGGCGGGTCAGTCCTCGCCGAGGTACGCCTTGCGCACGGACTCGTCGTGGAGCAGGTCGGCGCCGGTGCCCTGGAGGACGATGCGGCCGGTCTCCATGACGTAGCCCTGGTCGGAGAGCGACAGCGCCGCCTGGGCGTTCTGCTCGACCAGCAGGATGGTCGTCCCGCCGGCCTTGAGCTCGACGATGGTCGCCATGATCTTCTGCATCATCAGCGGCGAGAGGCCCATCGAGGGCTCGTCCAGCATCAGCAGCTTGGGCTGGGACATGAGTGCCCGGCCCATCGCGAGCATCTGCTGCTCACCGCCGGAGAGCGTGCCCGCGGCCTGCTTGCGGCGCTCGCCGAGGATGGGGAAGAGCCCGTAGGCCCGCTCGACGTCGGCGGCGATGCCGGCGGTGTCGCTGCGCAGGAACGCGCCGAGGAGGAGGTTCTCCTCGATGGTCATGCGCGGGAAGATGTGCCGGCCTTCGGGGGAGTGGGCCAGGCCGAGCGAGACGATCTTGTGGGCGGGGATGGAGTTCAGCGGCTGCCCGTCGAACTCGATCTTCCCGGCGGTCGGCTTGAGCAGGCCGGAGAGCGTGCGCAGGGTGGTGGTCTTGCCGGCGCCGTTGGTGCCGATCAGGGTGGTGACCTCGCCCTGCTTGACGGTGAAGCTGATGCCCTTGACGGCTTCGATCTTGCCGTAGGCGACGCGGAGGTCCTGGACCTCGAGGAGCGCGGTCACTGGGTGTCCTCCGAAGCGGTGGTGCCTTCGAGCGGGGCGCCGAGGTAGGCGGTGATGACGCGTTCGTCGTTCTGGACGGTTTCGCGGTCGCCTTCGACGATCTTCTGGCCCTGGACGAGGACGGCGGTGCGGTCGCACAGGTTGAAGATGAACCGCATGTCGTGCTCGATGACGAGGATGGAGATCCCGCGGTCGCGGATCGCGAAGACGAGTTCCTCGGCGGCGCGGGTCTCCTGGGGGTTCATGCCGGCGGTGGGCTCGTCGAGGAGCAGGAGGCCGGGGTCGGAGGCGAGCGCGCGGGCGATCTCGAGCTTGCGCTGCTCGCCGTAGGGAAGGTTGCGGGCGAGGTGTTCGGCCTTGTCGGCGAGGCCGGTGAACTCGAGGAGTTCCATGGCCCTGGCCCGGCTGGCGGCCTCGGCGCGGTGGTAGCCGGGGCCGCGCAGGATGGCGGAGAAGAGGCCTTCCTTGGTGCGGCTGTGCCGGCCGACGAGGACGTTCTCCAGGACGGTCATGTTGGCGAAGAGCCGGATGTTCTGGAAGGTGCGGGCGATGCCGGCCTGGGTGACGAGGTGGGGCTTGGGCGGCAGGACCGTTCCGCGGTAGGCGACGCGTCCCTCGGTGGGGACGTAGAGGCCGGTGAGGCAGTTGAAGAAGGTGGTCTTGCCGGCGCCGTTGGGACCGATGAGGCCGATGATCTCGCCCTCGCCGACGGTGAGGGAGACGTCGTTGACGGCGGTGAGGCCGCCGAACCGCATGGTGACGCCGGAGACTTCGAGGATGGGCTTGGCCGTGGTGGCGGCGGGGGCGTCGGTGGTGGTCATCTGGCTGGTCACGCCCCTGCCTTGGTGAGGGCGGCCGCGTCGCCGGCGGGCTGCGCCGGGATCGTGGCCTCGTGGAACTCCAGCTGCTGACGGCGGTTGGGGATGAGGCCCTCGGGGCGGACCCGCATCAGCACGATGAGGGCGATGCCGAAGGCGAGCAGCTGGTAGTCGGAGAGGAACTCGAGCTTCTTGGGCACGAGGAAGAGGAGGGTGGCGCCGGCCAGCGGTCCGCTGATGGTGCCCATGCCGCCGAGGATGACGGCGGCGAGCAGGAAGGCGGAGTTGGGCGGCAGGGCCTCGGCGAAGGTGTACTGGTCGGGGGTGACCGTGTAGCTGACGTGGGCCTGGACGGTGCCGGCGAGGCCGGCGAGGCAGGCGCCGAGGGCGAAGGCGAGGAGCTTGAGGCGGAAGCCGTTGATGCCCATGGCCTCGGCGGCGGTCTCGTCCTCGCGGATGGCGACCCAGGCGCGGCCGATGCGGGAGTTGCCGACGCGGGCGAAGACCAGCACGACGAGCGCGGTGACCAGCAGCATCAGCAGGTAGTAGTTGGAGAACCGGCCGAGCTCGATGCCGAAGAGGTTGGTGGGCTTGCCGAGGTCCCAGCCGAGGATGTTGAGGTCGGGGATCCGCGGGATGCCGTTGGAGCCGTTGGTGATCTTGGGGCCGGTGGTCCCGTTGAGGTTGAGCATGGTGATGCGGAAGATCTCGCCGAACCCGAGGGTCACGATGGCGAGGTAGTCGCCGCGCAGTCGCAGGGTCGGGGCGCCGATGATGACGCCGAAGACCATGGAGACGACGGCGCCGGTGAGCATCGCGGCCCAGAAGGGGAACTGGACGTGGATCGGCGAGGCGGGGGAGCCGGAGACCAGGGCGGCGGCGTAGGCGCCGACGCCGAGGAAGGCGACGTACCCGAGGTCGAGCAGGCCGGCGAGGCCGACGACGATGTTGAGGCCGAGGGCGACGGTGGCGAAGATCAGGATGTTGGCGGCGACCGAGGTGTACTGGTCGCTGCTCTGGGTGAAGGGGAAGCTGGCGGCTGCGGCGAAGGCGGCGCCGGTGGTGACCGAGCGGTACTTGACGGTCAGCGCGCGCAGCCGGGGCACCAGGCCGGACTTGCCGAGGGCGGCGCCGACGGAGCCGGCCAGCAGCAGGTAGCCGATGAAGAGCTCGCCGTACTCGGTGTCGATGCCGAAGGTGATGGCGAACAGGCCGATGCCGAAGGCGGCGACGATGAGCAGCACCTCGACGAGGGAGGGCAGCTCGCGGGGGGCGGGGAGCGGGCGGGGGACGGTGCCCAGGCGCAGCCAGTGGTTGACCAGGTGGCCGGCCTGGACGAGGAGGACGGCGGTGCCCGCGATGACCGCGCCGGCGGTGAGGGCGGTGAGGACGGGGGCGACGGGCTTGTCCTCGGGGATGGCGGCGGCGCCGGCGTAGGCGATCCAGGCGATCGGCTTGATGAGGAAGAGCCGCCAGTTGAGGACCTTGAGCGGGACGTGGGTGCGCCGGTCGAGGGGGAGGCCGAGGGCGCCGGCGAGGGTGAGGAGGGAGCCCGCGCCGAGGACCCAGCCGCCGGGTTCGAGGTTGGCGAGTCCGCCGAGGTCGACGGCGATGGCGATGACGGAGAACCAGCCGACGGCGAAGGCGCCGGTGGCGGCGTAGAGGACGGCGTTGTTGGTGCGGGCGGGGGCGGCCCAGCGGAGGCCGGGGACGCCCTGGGTGCCGAGGAGGAGGACGAGGGTGAGCAGCCCGGCGGTGAGGGCGAGCCACTGGAGTCCGGCGGGGGAGCCGAAGTAGGTGAGGTCGCCGGGGAACTCGGAGGTCCAGGTCCAGGACATCAGGGCGGAGCCGGCGGTGGCGGCGGCGCCGAGGCCGGTGAGGACGGTGGCGACGCGGGCGGGGAGCGGGATGACCGGGGTGGTCTCGGTGGTGTCGGTGGTGGTCATGGTGCTCACGCCCTGTCCGCGACGCGCTCGCCGAGCAGGCCTTGTGGCCGGACGAGGAGTACGAGAATGAGGAGTACGAAGGCCCAGACGTCCTTCCAGGCGCCGCCTCCGAAGAGGTGCATGCCGGGGAGGTGCTGGATGTACCCGGTGGCGAGGGCTTCGGCGAGGCCGAGGGCGACGCCGCCGAGCATGGCGCCGTAGATGTTGCCGATGCCGCCGAGGACGGCGGCGGTGAAGGCCTTGAGTCCGAGGATGAAGCCCATGCGGAAGTCGACCTGGCCGCTGCGCAGGCCGTAGGCGACGGCGGCGACGGCGGCGAACGCGGCGCCGATGGCGAAGGCCATGACGATGATGCGGTCGGTGTCGATGCCCATGAGCTTGGCGGTGTCGGGGTCCTGGCTGGTGGCCTGCATGGCGCGGCCGGAGCGGGTTCGGGTGACGAACCAGCCGAGGGCGAGCATGCACAGCGGGGCGGCGATGATCAGGAAGACGTCGCTGCGCTGGATGGTGACGGAGCCGAGGGCGAAGGGGTCGCCGGGGATCTTCGGGAAGACGCGGGCCTTCTTGGCGTCCGGGTAGAACGAGAAGACGAGCTGCTGGAGCAGGATGGAGAGGCCGATCGCGGTGATCAGCGGGGCGAGGCGGGGTGCCGTGCGCAGGGGGCGGTAGGCGAAGCGCTCGGCGGCGACGGCGGTGAGGGTGGAGACCAGGATGCCGGCGATCAGCATCAGCGGTAGGGCCAGCCAGAGTGTGGTGCCGCCGGGGAGGGCGAGGTAGGCGGTCAGGGCGCCGAAGCCGCCGACCATGACGATCTCGCCGTGGGCGAAGTTGATGAGCTGGACGATGCCGTAGACCATCGTGTAGCCGATCGCGACGAGCCCGTAGAGGGCGCCGAGGATCAGGCCGTTGGCCAGCTGCTGCGGTAGGTCGTGCACCGCTGGGCCTCCGTTGTGCGTGGGGTGGGTCCGCGTGGGTGGTGGATGTGGGCGCGCGGGGGCACTCGTGGCGCCCCCGCGCGGTGTTTCCGACGTGCTGTGGCGTTACCGACGCTGGGTCAGGTTCAGCCGCTGAAGGTGCCGGACTTCTCCACGGCCCACTTGCCGTCCTTGACGGTGTAGACGGTGAGCTGCTTGTTGGTGGTGTCGCCGAACTCGTCGAAGGAGACCTTGCCGGTCACGCCGTCGAAGGAGACCTTCTGGACGGCCTCGACGACCTTGGCGCGGCCGTCGGCGGGGAGCTTGCCGCCGTTGGCGGCGGCGACGGCCTTGACGCCCTGGATGATGGCCCAGGCGCTGTCGTAGGAGTAACCGCCGTAGGTCTCGTAGGCGTCCTTGTAGCCGGCGGCCTTGTAGTCGGCGATGAACTTGGCGGCGGTGGGGAGCTGCTCGACCGGGAGGCCGACGGCGGTGGCGAAGTCGCCCTGGCCCTTGGGGTTGAGCTTGATGAAGTCGCCGCTCTGGATGCCGTCGCCGCCCATGAGGGGGATGTTGACGCCGGCGTCCTTGAGCTGGAGCGAGAGCGGGCCGGCGGCCGGGTACTCGCCACCGTAGTAGACGGCCTCGGCGCCGGAGGACTTGACCTTGGTGACGACGGCGGCGAAGTCGCGGTCGTCGGGGTTGACGTGCTCCTCGCCGACGACGGTGCCGCCGTCCTTGAGGAACTGGGCCTTGAAGGTGGCGGCGAGGCCGGCGCCGTAGGTCTTCTGGTCGTCGATGAGGAAGACCTTGGTCTTCTTGGCGTCCTTGGCCAGGAAGTCGGCCGCGAACGGGCCCTGGACGGCGTCGGTGGTGGCGGTGCGGAAGTAGGACTTGAAGGGGCGGGCCTTGACGCCGCTGGCCCACTTCTCGCCCTGGCTGAGGGCGACGCCGGTGTTGGCGGGGGAGATCTGGACGAGGTTGGCGTCGTTGAAGATCTGCTGCATGGACTGGGCGACGCTGGAGTTCAGCGGGCCGACGACGCCGATGACGTCCTTGTCGGCGACCAGCTGGGTGGCGTTCTGCTGGCCGGGGGCGGGCTTGGCGGTGTCGTCCAGGGACTTGATCTGGAACTTGACGCCGGGCACCTCGTTCTTCTCGTTGGCCTGCTTGACGGCGAGCTCGACGGAGTTGCGGATGCCGAGGCCGAGGGCGGAGAGGTCGCCGGTGAGCGGGGCGTCGATGCCGATGGTGACGGTCGTGGAGGACCCGGCGTTGTTGCCGTCCCCGGACTTCTTCTCATCACGGGAGCCGCAGGCGCTGAGGCTGAGGGCGCCGATGACGGCAATGCTCACGACAACTGCTGAACGGTGACGCACGGGGGTCCCCTTCGGTTCGGGAGGGCGCCGCGCCTGAGAGGCGGGAGCCGGATGCGCGGTGGGCCTGGCCCAATCCGGTGGCGCGGTGACTGGCCGTGACTCTAGATGCCCCCGGGCGGCCGGGGGCAGGGGTGCGGCGAGGCTGTGATTCTCTTGTTATGAGCACACGGAGGGACTGTCTCACTATGTGGTCGTTTCGGTTCGACCGATCCGGTGCTTTCGGGCCGTTACCGGCTGGTAGACAGGTGTAAGGCCCAGAAATGGGGGTGGCACCTGGCCTCGCCGATAATCGGACGCGACCGTTCGCTGTGCTGGTTCCGGGCGTGCCGGTCCGCATAACGGACCCTGGAGGGGTTGACGAACGGGCTTCCGTGTCACTCCGGGCATGGCGAGCCGCCGCCGGTCGAAATCGCCGACCGTTACGCAGCGTTACACGGTTGAAATTCTGTGAACACGCAACCGCCCCCTTGTATAGACCAACGCCTTCCCGGGGAGGCCGAAGGTCAAACAAGGGGGCGGGCAAGGGAATTGACGGCACCTCGACCCGGCTGACCGGCCGTCGGGCGGCCGGCCGGGCCGACGGTGCGTCAGCCGGGCCCCGCGGGTCGCGGGGCCCTCCGGCTCAGAGGTCGCGCAGCATGCAGGTGAGGCGGCAGCTGGTGACCCGCTTGCCGGTGTCGTCGGTGATCGCGATCTCGTAGGTGGCGGCGGTGCGCCCCTTGAACACGGCCGTCGCCACGCCGGTGACCAGGCCGGACGTGGCCGAGCGGTGGTGGGTGGCGTTCAGGTCCACGCCCACCGCGTACCGGCCGGGGCCGGCGTGCAGCATCGCGCCGACCGAGCCGAGGGTCTCGGCCAGTGCCGCCGAGGCGCCGCCGTGCAGCAGCCCGTACGGCTGCTGGTTGCCGTCGACCGGCATGGTGCCGACCACGCGGTCGCCGGAGGCCTCGACGATCCGGATGCCGAGCTTCTCGCCGAGGTGGCCGCCGGAGAAGGTGGCCGGGTCGACGCCCAGCTTCGCGAAGTGGTCCAGCACCTCCTGCGGGACCTTCAGGACGGCGGCCGCGTCACGGGTGGCTTCGGGGGCAGCGTCGGTCATGGGGGAGCTCCTGCCGCTCGGGGGATCACGTCATCGTGCTGCCTGTGATCGTACGACCGTCCTACTCGGCGGTAGCGGTCGCGTCGGACGGCTGGCGCGTCGGGCGTGCGCCCGGCGGATGCCCGGTGCGCCCGCCCCCGCGCCCGCCCCTCCGCACCCCGGCGTGCCGGGCGGGCCCCGGCCTCCGGCGCGCCCCTTTTGTCGGTGCCGGGCCATAGGATCGGTGGCCGGTAGTGGAATCGGCAGGAACGGACGTTGACGTGGCTACGCAGAGTACGGACAAGAGCGCGGCGGGTGGCGGCGGGGCCCGGCCCCGGCTGATGCTGCTCGACGGGCACTCGATGGCCTACCGGGCGTTCTACGCGCTGCCCGTGGAGAACTTCAACACCTCCACCGGCCAGCCCACCAACGCGGTGTACGGCTTCGCCTCGATGCTCGCCAACACCGTCCGCGACGAGCAGCCGACCCACCTCGCGGTGGCCTTCGACCTCTCCCGGCAGACCTTCCGCTCCGCCGAGTTCCCCGACTACAAGGCCAACCGGGCCAAGACGCCGGACGAGTTCCGCAGCCAGATCGGCCTGATCCACGAACTGCTGGACGCGATGAACGTCCAGCGGCTGAGCGTCGAGGGCTTCGAGGCCGACGACATCATCGCCACCCTGGCCACCGCCGCCGAGGCGGCCGGCTACGACGTCGACATCGTCACCGGCGACCGGGACTCGCTCCAGCTGGTCACCGAGCACGTCACCGTCCTCTACCCGACCAAGGGCGTCTCCGAACTCACCCGCTACACCCCGGAGAAGGTCGCCGAGAAGTACGGCGTCACCCCGCGCCAGTACCCCGACCTCGCGGCGCTGCGCGGCGACCCGTCCGACAACCTGCCCGGCATCCCCGGCGTCGGCGAGAAGACCGCCGCCAAGTGGGTCAACCAGTTCGGCTCCTTCGACGAACTCGTCACCCGCGCCGACGAGGTGAAGGGCAAGATCGGCGAGAAGCTGCGCGAGCACCTCGACTCGGTCAAGCGCAACCGCGTCCTCACCGAGCTGGTCCGCGACGTCGAACTCCCGCTCGGCGTCGGCGACCTGGGCCGCGCCGGGTTCGACCGCGAGGCCGTCGGCACCCTGATGGAGTCGCTGGAGTTCCGCAACGCCAACTTCCGCGACCGCGTCTTCGGCATCGACCCGGCCGCCGCCGAGCCCGAGGCCGCCGCCGAGCTCGCCCCCGGCGTCGAGGTGGACGGCGAGCTGCTCACCGACCCGGGCACGCTGGCCGCCTGGCTGCGCGAGCACGCCGCCGGCAAGGCCCCGGTCGCCCTCGCCGCCGTCTACCGCTGGGCGCTCGGCACCGGCGAGGTCACCGAGGTGGCGCTCGCCGCCGGCGAGGCCGCCGCCTGGTTCGACCCGGCACTGCTCGGCGAGGAGGACGAACGCGCCTTCGCCGCCTGGCTGGCCGACCCGGCCGCCCCCAAGGCCCTGCACATCGCCAAGCAGGTGATGCGCGCCTTCGCCGAGCGCGGCTGGACCATCGAGGGCGTCGTCGCCGACACCGCCCTCGCCGCGTACCTGGAGAAGCCCGGCCGCCGCACCTTCACCCTGGAGGTGCTCGCCGAGGAGTACCTGGCCCGCTCGCTCGCCCCGGCCCCCGCCGCCGAGTCCGGCCAGCTCGCCTTCGACGCCCCGGAGGAGGACGCGACGGCCGGCGCCCAGGCGCTGATGCTGCAGGCCCGCGCGGTGCTCGACCTCGCCGCGCTCTTCGACACCCGCCTCGCCGAGGCCGGCGCCACCGAGCTGCTGCGCGACATGGAGCTGCCGATCGCCGCCCTGCTGGCCCGGATGGAGCGCACCGGCATCGCCGCCGACCGCCCCTGGCTCACCGGCCTGGAGTCCCAGTTCGCCGCCGAGATCCAGCGCGTGGTCGAGGAGGCGCACGCCGCGGCCGGCCACGAGTTCAACCTCGGCTCGCCCAAGCAGCTCCAGGAGATCCTCTTCGGCGAGCTGGCCCTGCCCAAGACCAAGAAGATCAAGACCGGCTACACCACCGACGCCGACGCCCTCACCTGGCTCGCCACCCAGACGGACAACGAGCTGCCGGTCATCCTGCTCCGCCACCGCGACCAGGCCAAGCTGCGCACCACCGTCGAGGGCCTGCTCAAGACGGTCTCCCCGGCCGGGCGGATCCACACCACCTTCAACCAGATGGTCGCCGCCACCGGCCGGCTCTCCTCGCAGGACCCGAACCTGCAGAACATCCCGGTCCGCACCGAGGAGGGCCGGATGATCCGCCGCGCCTTCGTCGTCGGCGAGGGCTACGAGGCGCTGCTCACCGCCGACTACTCGCAGATCGAGCTGCGGATCATGGCCCACCTCTCCGAGGACGAGGCCCTGATCGAGGCCTTCGCCTCCGGCGAGGACCTGCACACCACCGTCGCCTCCCAGGTCTTCGAGGTCCCCGGCGACGCGGTCGACGCCGAGATGCGCCGCAAGATCAAGGCGATGTCCTACGGCCTGGCCTACGGACTCTCCGCCTACGGGCTCTCCCAGCAGCTCGGCATCAAGCCCGCCGAGGCCCAGGGCCTGATGGACACCTACTTCGAGCGGTTCGGCGGCGTCCGCGACTACCTGCGCCGGGTCGTCGACGAGGCCCGCGCCACCGGCTACACCGAGACCCTGCTCGGCCGCCGCCGCTACCTGCCGGACCTCAACAGCGACAACCGCCAGCGCCGCGAGATGGCCGAGCGGATGGCCCTCAACGCCCCGATCCAGGGCTCGGCCGCCGACATCGTCAAGATCGCCATGCTCCGGGTGGACGACGCGCTGCGCGCGGCCGGGCTCGCCTCCCGGATGCTGCTCCAGGTGCACGACGAAATCGTGCTGGAGCTGGCCCCCGGCGAGCGCGAGCAGGTCGAGGCGATCGTCCGCGAGCAGATGGCCGGCGCCTACCCGCTGCGCGCCCCGCTCGACGTCTCGGTCGGCGTCGGCCCCAACTGGGAGGCCGCCGCACACTGACGCGTGGTGTCCTCCGGCGGGCCCGGGCCCCGAGGTGGTCGCGGCGATTACCGCGATGGCCGAGCGGAACACCATCGTCTCGGCCGAGCGCGT
>NZ_JBEYVJ010000074.1:0-29815 GCF_040643935.1 Kitasatospora sp. NPDC047058
GGGCGGCGGACGACGGGGCGGCGGACGACGGGGCGGCCGTGGGCGCAGACGGCGCGGCGGACGACGGCGCGGCCGTGGGCGCGGAGGGCGCGGTGGCCGACAGGACCGCCGTGCCGGCGGCCGGGTCGTACGCGGTCAGCTGGAGGTTCTTCGCCTCCGGGGCGACCGCCGCACCGTCCTTGCCGGGCGTGCCGATCGCGGCCTGCTGCGCACCCGGCTGGGCGGGCGCGACCGGCAGGGTGCCGGCCGCCGGACTCCCGGCGGCGCCGGAGGGCTGCGAGGGGGAGGCGGCGGCCGTGCTCGGCGCCGGGGCGTGCGGCGCGCCGGACGGCCGCGCCTTCGCCGGGTTCGCCTGGGAGGTGGCGGAGGCCGTGGCGGCCGCGCCGTCCGCAGCGCCGGCCACGGTGACCGAGGAGGCCTGCTGCGCGCCGGACGTCGGGCCGCACGCAGCGACGCCGAGCAGCAACAGCGATACGAGGGCAGGGCGGACCGCCGTGCCGAGGGGACTCTTCAACAGGACTCTTTCGAACCGCCGGCGGCCGCGCACACGACCGCCCGGGACCAGTGGGTTCGGCAGCGGCCTCGAACGGCCGCGCCCACCGCTATGTTACTGACGGGGAATAAGCTTGTCGAAGACATGCAAACGGTGAAGAGCGCATCACATGAGCGCCAAAACCCTTGCCAGACTGTGGACTTGGCGAAGCGCCAGGCGGCGGCCCCGGACCTTCGGCGGGTGTCCACCCGGCAGCGTACCGCCGGTCGGCGGGCTGCCACCCCCGCCGATCGACCGGGTCATTCCCCGCCGGGAATTGTCGCCCTCACCCCTCCCCCGCAGGATGGAACCCGTCCGGACACAACGCCGACACAACGCGAGGAGCGCACCATGACCGCCGTCACCGCACAGGAGATCGCCGACCGTTACATCGCCCTCTGGACCGAGCCGGACCCGGCGCTGCGTCGCAAGGCGATCGAGCTGGTCTGGGCGGAGGGCGGCGTCCACCTCCTCCAGCCTCCGGCGGAGATCCGCGACCGGGCCGCCGAGCTGGGCTTCGAGGACACCGTCCTGGAGGCCTCGGGGTACGACGCCATCGAGGCCCGGGTGGCCCGCAGCTACCGGGACTTCGTCGCGCCCGGCGAGTTCACCTTCCGTGCCCGGGACACCGCGGTCCGGCTCCGCGACTGCGTCAGGTTCACCTGGGAGATGGTCCCCGTCGCCGGCGGCGAGGCCGTGGGCAGCGGCACGGAGGTCCTGCTGCTGGACGACGAGGGCCGGGTCACCACCGACTACATGTTCCCCGCCTGAGCACCCGTCCGGGGCCGCCCCTGGCTACGGCCTGGCGCCGCCCGCCGCCCGCAGTGCGGCGGCGGTCGCCTCGTCCGCGGGCAGGAAGGCCTCCAGCTTCAGCTCCGCGAGCGTGATGTCGACGGCGGTGGCGAAGGTGGTGATGGTGGTCATCAGGTGGAGGTCGCCGCGCGAGCTGCGCAGGTGCAGCGGCACGGCGAAGCCGAGGTGGTCGGCGCCCGGGCTCTCCAGATCGGGGACGTACGAGGCCAGTTCGGCGTGCAGCTCGCCCAGGTGGGCGGTCCGTTCGACGATGTGGCGGGCCCAGGCGGCGAAGTTGATGATGCGCGGGGCCATGCCGTCGGGGTGGAGGGCGAGGCGGTAGGCGTTGGTGCCGGGACCGGTCAGTCCGGGGGCGGCGCCCTCGGTGATCAGGTCGAGGCCCGCGTTGGCGGCGACCACGTCGCCCCGGCGGTCCACCACCACCGCGGGGTAGGGCAGGTGACCGGTGAGGATGTGGTCGATCGCCGAGCGGACCGGGGCGAGGTCGGGTCCGTCCAGCGGGCTCTCCGGGTAGGCGGGGGCGTAACCGGCGGACAGCAACAGCTCGTTGCGCTCGCGCAGCGGGAGGTCGAGGGACTCGGCGAGCCGGACCACCATGCCCCGGCCCGGCACCGAGCGGCCGGACTCGATGAAGCTGAGATGGCGCTGGGTCGTCCCGGCGCGGGTGGCGAGGTCGAGCTGGCTGATCCGGCTGCGGGTGCGGCGCTCGCGGAGCGTCTGGGGAAAGTCCACGAACCAGTTCTAACCGCTGCGGCGGCCCGGCGGCCATACCCGTCCGGGTGTCAGGCACCCGGACGGACGCCCTGCAGGACGCCCTGCCGAAATCTCTGCCGGACGCCTCGGCAGATGCGCTGCCGGGCCCCGGTCAGACGCCCTTCCTCGCCTTCACCGTGCCGTCGGCGATGGCGGCCGCCAGCGCCGCGTGGTCGGTCACCGTCTGATCGGCGTAGCGGACGGCGAAGTCGGCGACCGCCTCGGCGAAGGTGTCCGCGCGGCCGAGGTAGCCGGTGATGGCGAGGCGGTCGCCGGAGCGCGCGTGGGCGCGGGCCAGCGCACGGCCGCAGAGGTCCGCGTAGCCCCGCAGGCCGGCCGGGGGCATGCCGGCGACGTCCGCCGAGCCCTTCATGTCGCGCAGTTGGCGGCCGTAGAAGTGCCGGCCCGCGGCGCCGGTGGTCCAGCCGAGGAAGATGTCGCTGGCGGCCTGCATCAGGTGCTGGCCGGTGACCACGCGGCGGCCGCCGTGCACGACGGGCACCTCGGCCTGCGGGCGGGCCGGAAGGTGGTCCTCCAGGACCGACCGGCCGGCCTCCTTGATCTGGAGGAAGAGCGGGTCCTTCTCGTCACGGCCCTCCAGCAGGACGATGAAGCAGCGGGTGCCGACGCTGCCGACGCCGACCACCTTGCGGGCCGCGTCCACGAACCGGAACCGGTCGAGCAGGACGCGGCGGTCCTCGGCGAGGGTGGCCCGGTAGTCGCTGAAGACCTTGCCGACCTTGCGGAGTTCGTTCTGCGGCAGCGGCTCGATCAGCGGCGGCTCGCTGATGATCCGGCGCCGGCCGTCCTCGGTGGTCTCGGTGAGCTTGCCGAAGGCCTGCATGCTGGTGCGGCGACGGGCCCGCTCCAGATTGGCCTCGGCCTTCGCGCGCTGACCGCGCTTGCGGATCAGCGGGAGCACGTCCTCGATGTCGATCCGGGCGTACCAGACGTCGAGTTCGCTCATCCCGGCCAGCCGGTGCATCGCGGTGGCGTAGCCCTGGGCGGCGGAGAACGCGGCCCGGCGGACCCGCGCCTCGTCGTGCCCGTTGTCGCGGGCCGCGACGGCCACGCTGGCCGCGAGCCGTTTGACGTCCCACTCGAACGGGCCGGGGTAGGTCTCGTCGAAGTCGTTGACGTCGAAGAGCACGGCGCGCTCCGGCGAGGCGTACACGCCGAAGTTCATCAGGTGGGCGTCACCGCAGAGTTGCACGGTGATGCCGGTGTCCGGGCCGGCCGCGAGGTCGGCGGCCATGACGGCGGCGGCGCCGCGCAGGAAGGTGAAGGGGGTTTCGGCCATCCGCCCGTAGCGGATCGGCAGCAGCTCGGCGACCCGGTCGGCGCCCTGCTGTTCCAGTACGCGGACCGGGTCGGGCCGGTCGGCGGCGGGGATCCAGCGGCCGTGGGCGGAGCGGGAGACCCGGTCGCGGGCGGCCCGGCCGCGCCGGCGGCGTTCGGCGGGACTGGTCATGCGCGGCTCCTCGGGCTCGGGTGCGGCTCCCCGGTCGTCGGAGCGCCCACGGTCGCGACGCTAGGACACCCGGCGGGCGGCGGCACGTCGGGACGCGGGCGGGCCGGTGTGCGGACCGGGCCGCCCTCGGCCGAACGGGTGACGGGCCGTCGCGCGACCGCCCCGGACAGGCCCCTAGCCGACGACGAAGTCGGCCATCATCGCCATGTCCTCGTGCTCCAGGTTGTGGCAGTGCAGCATGTACGCCCCCGGGTAGTCGGTGAAGCGGACCAGCACCTCCACCACCTCGGCCGGCCGCAGGTCGACGGTGTCCTTCCACCCGGCGTCGTACGGGCCCGGGGCGGCGCGGTTGCGGGAGAGCACCTGGAAGTGGTCCAGGTGGAGGTGGACGGGGTGGTGGACGTCGGTGAAGAACCGCCAGACCTCGGTGGTGCCGAGGGCGGGCCGGGCGAGCACCCGGCCGGGCTGGTAGGGCTGCTGGTTGATGGTCCAGCCGTTGTCGCGGCTGCGGCGGAACCCGAAGGTGCGGGTGGTGACGGCGGCGGCCCGGTCGAGTCGTTCGAAGGCGGAGAGCCGCTCGGGCACCGTCGCGTCGTCGGTGACGGTCCGCGAGGAGACGTCGAAGAGCATCACCTCGGCGGTCCGCTCGCTGCCGAACCGGTTCACCAGACGGACGGCGGAGCCCGGCTCGAAGCGGGAGAAGTCGACCACGACGTCGAAGCGCTCGGCCGGGGCGATCTCGATCCCGTCGTGCGTGCGCGGCGCCTCCAGCAGGCCGCCGTCGCCGCCGATCTGGACCAGCGCGCCGCCGCCGGAGGGCTGCGGGTCCAGCTCCAGGCGGTAGAGGCGGGCGTTGGAGGCGTTCAGCAGGCGCAGCCGGTAGCGGGCGCGGTCCACCTCCAGGCGCGGCCAGGGGGCGCCGTTGACCAGGATGACGTCGCCGAGCACGCCGTCCATGTAGTCGCCGGTGACGCCGGGGACGGCGAGCGCGGGGTCGATCGCGGGGTAGCGGAAGGAGCCGTCCTCCTCGAAGGCGCGGTCGCTGAGCATCAGCGGGACGTCGCGGTCGCCGCGCGGCAGCGGCAGGGCGTCCTCCTCCTCGTCGTGGACCAGGTGGAAGCCGGACAGGCCGCGCCAGATGCCGGGGCCGGTGAAGCCCATCCGGTGGTCGTGGTACCAGAGCGTGGCGGCGCGTTGCCGGCCCGGGTAGGTGTAGGTGCGGTCGCCGTCGGTGGTCCGGCCGAGCAGGACGGCGGCGTCCGTGCCGGGCATGGAGGGCATGCCCGGCATCGAGGCCATCCCGCGCATCCACTCCGCGGCCGTCGGCGCCGGGGCGGTGTCCGGGCCGCCGGACCGGGCGGGCAGGATCAGGTCGGTCGGGTAGCCGTCGCTGTCCGCCGGGGTGTGGCCGCCGTGCAGGTGGACCACCGAGGGCACCGGCAGCTCGTTGCGGTGGTGCACCACCGCCTGCCGGCCGGACCGGACGGCGAGGGTCGGGCCGGGCCAGCTGCCGCCGTACGTCCAGGCCTCGGTCTTCAGGCCGGGCAGGATCTCCAGCCGGGCGACCTGCTGGGTGATCTCGTAGTAGTCGGTGCCGTCGTCGCTGCGCAGCGGAGCGAGGACGTGCGGCACCGGCAGCGGCACCCGGAACGCCTCCGGCCGCTCCAGCGCGCTGGTCAGCAACAGGCCCGGGCGGCCCTCGGCGAGCAGCCGCGCGGCGGCGGGGAGGGCGAAGGCCCCCAGGGCGCCCGCGCCGGCCGCGGCCGCGCCGATCCCCAGGAACCGGCGACGGTTCACGGTGCCACCTCCACGGGCCCGCCCGGCCGGGGCAGCAGCCCGGCGCCGTCCGGGCCGCCGGGGCCGCCGGGGCCGCCGCGGCCGTCCGGTCCGTCCGGCACCTCCGGGGCGGGGCTGCGGGCGGGCAGCGGCAGCCGCCAGGCGCCGGCCGCACCGGACAGCGTCCCGCTGAGCAGCAGCGCGCCCAGCACCACGTGCAGGCCCAGGGTGCGGTCGTAGCCGAAGCCGACCTGGAGGATCACTCCGGCCGTCAGCAGCGCCGCCACCACCAGCGGGCGGCGCGGGCCCCGGCCGGACCGGCCCACCAGCGCCGCCACCACCAGCTGGACGAGCACGGCGGCGGCGAGCGTCATCGCGCCGGCCTCGTGCAGGGCGAGCGAGTCGTAGTGCCCGTTGAGGAAGCTGCCCGCCAGCACGGTCTGCCCGAGGGCCAGCGCGGCCGTGGCGGTGGCGGTCGCCCGCAGCAGGATCAGCGGCCGGCGGGGCGCGGGGGCCACGGGAGGACTGCTCATGAGTGGGCTTCTCTCTGCTCGGCCGGGCGGCGGGGGCTGGGAACGGCAAACGCCCCCGGAGGCGGAGACCTGCCCCGGGCGGCGCGGCGGCGAGCGTAGCTGATCGGACATCACGATCAGCTTCAGTAGCCGGTGTTGGCGCCGGAGCCCACTCCAATGCGCCGGTCCGGAGCCCTGGTCTCACCCGTTCGGGTGCACCGGCGGGCCGGCGCACCGGCCGTCCGTCCGCCGCCCCGGTCTTCCGGAGCAGCGGACGGCCGTGGGCCCGGCGACACCCCCGTCACCGCCGGGCCCACGGCCGCCCCCCGCCACCGGGCCGCCGCCGTCCGCTACTGCTTACCGCCGCCCGCCGCCACCGGGCGGGAGCGGAGCAGTGCCCGGGCCGGCAGGCCGGTCGCACCGAGGCAGAGCAGCACGGCTCCGGCGGCCAGCGGCAGGGCGGTGCCGGCCGGGACGTGCGGGGTGGCGCCGGCGATGCCCCGGGTGACCGGGACCAGCGTGATCCAGGCGATCACCCCGCCCACGGCCAGACCGGTCGCGGCGACCAGCAGCGCCTCCCAGCGCATCATGCCGCGCACCTGCCGCCGGGTGGTCCCGGCCAGCCGCAGCAGCGCGACCTCGCGGCGCCGGTCCAGCACCGTCATGACCAGGGTGTTGGCGGCGGTGACCGCCGCGAAGCCGCCCAGCACGCCGGCCATCACCGTGTTCGCCCAGGCGCCGGTCTCCCGGTCCCGGTCGGTCTGGGCGGCGTAGCCGGCCCGGTCGGTGACGGTGACGCCCCCGGTGCCGGTGAGCCCGGCCAGTCCGGCGGCGACGGCCGCCCGGTCGGCGCCCGGCACGTCCGCGACCAGCAGCCGGCTGTCGTAGCCGGCGGTGACGTGCTCCGCGACCGCCGCCCGGGGCAGCAGCACCTGGCCGAAGCCGAGGCCGCGCTCGTAGGTGGCGACCACCGTCGGCTGCACCCGGGTGCCGTCGCCGAGCCAGAGCGGGGCCCGGTCGCCGACCTTGACGCCGAGCGTGTCGGCGAGCGCCGCGTCGAGGGCGACGGTGTCGGCCGAGCGGCCGAGGTCCGCCAGTGCGCCGCTCCTCACCCCGAGGTCCAGCACCCGGGGCAGCTGCGCCGGGTCGCCGTTGACGCCGAGGGCGGTGGCGCCGGCCAGCCGGTCGCCGTCGCGGTAGACGGCGCCGGTGTGCAGCACGCCGACGGCGGCCGCCACGCCGGGCACCTCGGCCGCCTGCGCGGCGGCGCCGACGGGCAGACCGGGGCCGGCCGGGCCGACCACGTGGTCGGCGGTGGTGCCGCTGCGCACCTGTTCGCCGGTGACGTGGCTGATGGTGCTCTGGAGGAAGAGCAGGGTGCCGCAGAAGGCGGTGACCATCACGATCGGGGTGATCGCCGAGGCCAGCCGGCGGGCGTTGGCCCGGGTGTTGTCGGCGGCCAGCGAACCGGGCGCGCCGGCCGCGGCCCGCAGCGGGGTGCCGAGCACCCCGGCGGCGGCCCGGGCCACCCAGGGGCCGAGCAGCGCGACGGCCATCAGGAAGCACATCACCACGCCGAGCGCGGTGTTGGCGGCGTCGGCCCCGTCCAGGCCGGCCGCGACGGCGGACAGTGCCACGCCCCCGGCGGTGAACAGCACCCCGGCGGCGGTCCGCAGCCGGCCCGGCCGGCGTGGCTCGACGGCGGCCGCGCCGAGCGCCTGGCCCGGCCGGAGCCGGGCCGGGCCGCGGGCGGCGAGGAAGCCGGCGGCGAGCGCGGCGAGCGTGCAGGTCAGGACGGCGGCGACGGCCGGCAGCGGGCCGGCGTCCAGCGTGACCGTGCCGGGCACGGCGCCGCGGGACACCAGCTCGTCGAACCACCAGCGGGCCAGGGCCAGCCCGGGCAGCACGCCGAGCGCGCCGGCGGCCGGTGCGACCAGGACCGCCTCGGTGGCGATGGTGCGGCGGATCTGCCGCGGGGTGGCGCCGATCGCCCGCAGCAGGGCGAACTCGCGGGCGCGCTGCCCGGTGGCGAGCGCGACGGTGCTCATCACGACGAACACCGCGGTCATGGTGGCGATGCCGCCGAAGGAGCCGCCCAGGGCGGTCAGCAGGGTCCGGCTGCCGGTGAGCGCGGGCTGTTCGGCGGTGCCGCGGCCGTCGCCGGTGAGCACCTCGGCCTCGCCGCCGACGGCCTGGCGGACCTGCGCCGCGAGCACCGCCCCGGTCACGCCCTCGCGGGGCTGGACGGCGATCGCGTCCACCCGGCCGGGGTGGCCGGAGAGGCGGTCGGCGACGGGGTCGGCGAACCAGGCCTGCGGTCCGCCGGCGCCCGGGGACGCGGCGAGGCCGACGACGCGGTAGTCGCCGCTGCCGCCGGGCGCGGTGAGGGCGACGGTGGCGCCCGGGGTCAGGTGGGCCGTACGCGCGGTGTCCGCGTCGAGGACGACCTCGCCGGCGCCGGGGGCGCGGCCCTCGACCAGCGTCTCGCCCGGGCCGGCGATGCCGAGCGCGGCGAAGCCCCGGCCGGTCAGCCCGGGCAGGGCGGGGGCGCCCTGGCCGCCGGTTCCCGCCGGGACCGGGAAGGCGGTGTCCGGGCGGGCCGCCGCGACGCCTGCCTTCGCAGCGATCCGCCCGGCCAGGGCCGCGTCCACCCGGGCCCGCTCGGGGAGGGCCTGCGACACGGTCTCGGTGTCGTCGGCGACCTTCCGGGTGATCGAGACGGTCGGGTCGGCCGCGACCACCACCGGCGCCTGCGCGTACCGCACCGGCGGCACGCTCGCCGTCAGGCCGGTCTGCAGCAGGGTGCCGCAGGCCATGATCACGGCCGCGCCGAACAGCAGGGCGATGAAGGTGCCGGCGAAGGACGCGGGCCGGAAGCGCACCGAGGCGCGCGCCAGTCCGTTGCTCACGCGGCCACCCCCACCGGGCGGGCGGTCAGCCGGACCATCCGGTCCGCGACGGCCTGCGGGTCCGGGTGGTACAGCTCGCCGGCGAAGGCGCCGTCGGCCAGGAAGAGCGCGCGGTCGGTGAAGGACGCGGCCACCGGGTCGTGGGTCACCATGACGACGGTCGCGCCCATGGTGTCCACCGCGTGCCGGAGCAGGCCGAGCACCTCGTGCGCGGTCCGGGTGTCCAGCGCGCCGGTCGGCTCGTCGGCGAAGACCACGTCCGGGCGGGTGATCAGCGCGCGGGCGATCGCGACGCGCTGCTGCTGGCCGCCGGACAGCTGGCCGGGCCGCCGTCCGGCGTGGTCTCCGAGACCGACCTGGGCCAGCAACTCCCTTGCCCTGGAGCGGTCCTGGCGCTCGCCGGCCAGCCGCTGCGGCAGCAGCACGTTCTGCAGCACCGTCAGCGAGGGCAGCAGGTTGAACGACTGGAAGACGAACCCGATCCGGCTGCGGCGCAGCTTGGTGAGCCGGTTCTCGCTCAGCCGGGTGATCTCCTCGCCGCCCAGGTACACCTCGCCGCCGTCCGGCCGGTCCAGGCCCGCCGCGCACTGCAGGAAGGTGCTCTTGCCGGAGCCGGAGGGCCCCATCACGGCGGTGAAGGTGCCGCGGTCGAGCGCCAGGTCGATGCCGCGCAGCGCGTGCACCGTCTCGGCGCCGCGCCCGTAGCTGCGCCGGACCGCCCGCAGCTCGATCGCGGCGTGCGCGGGGCGTCCGAACTGCTCGGCGGAGTCGTGCTGTTGGCGGTCGCGGCGGGGTGCCATGGCGGGGCCTTCCTGGAGGAGTCGTCGCTGGTCGTCGACGTGTTCCAGGCTAGGAACGGCGCGCCGCCCGGACCATGGAGGCCACCGGCGGACGGAGGGTGGGGATATCCCCACCCCCGCCCCTGCGGCTCACACCGTCTCGCCCGCGATCCGTTCGTACGTGGTGCGCAGGGCGGCGAGCGCGGGGTGGGCCGGGTCGAAGGCGGTGCCGTCGACCGCGGCGACCGGGCGGACGCCGACGCCCGCGTTGAGCGCGAACGCCGCCACGAACCGGTCCAGGCCGTCGGCGCGGACGGGTTCGCGCCGCTGCGGGCCGGGGTGGGCGGCGGCCAGCAGCGCGGCGGTGACGCCGGGCAGTGCCTCGCCGTCCGGCCAGACCAGCCCGTGACCGTCGTGGAAGCCGATGTTCCAGGTGGCGCCCTCGGTGATCCTCCCGTCCAGACCGGTCAGCAACGCGTCGTCGTAGCCGTCGAGTTGGGCCAGCCGGCGCTGCCGGATCAGCCCGAACAGCCCGACGTGCTTCACCTCCGGCAGCTCCCGCCGGTACGCGGCGGTGCGCACCCGCAGCGGGCCGGGCGGCGCGGCCGGCGCGGGGCGGGTGGTGACCAGCAGCTGCGGCACGGCGGGCGCGCCGGGGCGCTCCAGGCCGAGCGCCGGGTCGAACACGGTCACCCGGACGATCACCGGCGCCCCGTCGGCGGGCAGGGCGGCGCGGATCCGCTGCCGCAGCACCGCGCGGTCCAGCTCCGCGGCGAACACCGTCCGGCAGTCCCGTACCAGCCGGTCCAGGTGCAGGGCGAGCCCGCGGACCCGGCCGGCCTCGGCGCGCAGGGTGGTGAAGTGCCCGTAGTTCAGCAGCCCCAGCGCGGCCAGCCGGGCCGGGTCGGCCGGGGCGCCGTCGATCTCGATCTCAGCCATGGCCCGAGTCTCCCAGCCGGCGGGCCGGGTCCGCGTCCGGCCCGGGGCCGGGCGGCGGGTCAGTCCCGGGCGAGTGGGCCGTGCGGGGGCCCGGGGAGGCGGATGGCGGTGCCGTCCGGCCGGCCGGGCGTGCCGACGGGCCGGCCGCCGCCGCTGTCACCGTGCCCGAGCCGGTACGCCAGCCCCTCCGGCTCGCCGATGTCCGCCCAGCGCCAGGCCTCGGCCCACCACTGCGGCCCGCGGACCAGCGGCCGCCCGGCGAGGGCGAGGTGCAGCGCCAGCGTCGACCGGGCGAAGTCGCGCACCCAGCCCTCGCTCTGCCGGTACGCGGCGGTCTCGTCCAGCCGCAGCCAGCGCCCGTCGGGGCCGTCGTGCCCGGCGGAGAGCAGCGGCACCCAGCCGTGCGGCCCGTCGGCGAGCAGCAGGACCAGCCGGCCGCCCTCCTCCGCCACCCGGTAGGGCGGGAGTTGGGGCATCCGGGCCAGGCCGAGCGCGTGCTTCCAGGAGACCACCCAGAGGCCGCGCCGCAGGTAGTAGCGGACGGCGTGCTGCCACGACCAGTGCGCCTCCAGCCGGTAGCCGGGCAGGCCCTCCGCGGTCGCCGCCCGGTACACCGCGTCGAGCGCGGCGCAGGCCAGCCCGCGGCCGCGCGCGGCGGGGCGCAGGTAGACCGAGGAGACGGCCAACTGCCCCGGCCCCTTGGTCCAGTTGTCGACCGCGATGGTGCCGACCGGCTCGCCCCGCTCCCCCAGCACCCAGTACCGGCGCCGGTACAGCTCGCCGTCCGGCCACTCCCGGCCGCTCTCGCCGAGCCGCCGGCGCAGCGCCCGCTCCGACTCCGCGTCCAGCGCCTCCGGGTCGACGCGCTCGGCCAGCTCCCCCTCCGCCCGGGACGCCACGTCCCAGAGCGCGAACCGCCGCCCGTCCCCCGCCTCCACCGCCCGCAGCCCGGCCGCCGCCCCCAGCCGTTCCTGCGCCCGCTCCACCGCTGCATCCCAGGACCTCACCACGGGCTCCAGGATAGCCGCCCCCGGACACCGAACGTGACGCGTCCGGCACCGAACGCGAGCGCGAAGGGTGATGGTGGGGGAAACCCGACCACGGGTCTCGACCTGGCCGTCATGACCCCGGCGGGCGGCCCGCCTGGAATGGACGGGTGCTGATTCACCGCGGCCGCGACGGCCGTTCCCGCGACCGGACCCGGCCTCCCGGCCGCCGCTCCGGCCACCCCGCCCGACGGTGCGCCGCCCGGTGGTGCGCCGCCCGGTGGTGCGCCGGCTGGCTGGCGGCCGCCGGCTGGGCCGGTACCCTCCCGCTCGTCTCCGGGCTCGCACCGCACCGCAGTTGGGGCGTGGCCGCGGCAACCGGCTTCCTGGCAGCCGCCGTTGCCGCCGTCCTGGTCCGGCCGTGGCGGCGGGCCCGGGCGGTCTCGCTGACGGTGGCGGCGGCCGGGGCCGTGGTCGTCCCGCTGCTCTGGCTGGTGCTCACCGGGCAGGGGCAGAGCGAGGTGGGCGTGATCGAGCGCTCGGGCACGCTGCTGCTGGAGCACGGCTCGCCCTATCTGGCCGAGCCGCGCACGGTGGCCGAGTACACGCCATACCTGCCCGGCATGGCGCTGCTCGGGCTGCCCCGGGCACTGCTCGGGGCCGACGGCTGGGCGGCCCGGCTGCTCGGCGACGCCCGACTGTGGTGCGCCGCCGTCTTCCTCGGCTGCCTCCGAGCCTCGGGCCGCCCGGACCGCCGCGGGCTGGGCGTGCTGACCGCCTCGCCGCTGGTCGCGCTGCCGCTCTGCGTCAGCGGGGTGGACCTGCCGATGACCGGGCTCTGCTGCCTCGCCCTGGCGCAGGCGGCCCGGGGCAGGGCCACCGGTGCCGGGCTGGCGCTCGCGCTGGCCTGCTCGCTCAAGTGGACGGCCTGGCCGGCGGTCGCCGTCGTCGCCGCGCTGCTGGCCTCCGTGGCCGGCCGGCGGGCCGCGCTGCGCGGTGCGGCGGTCGCGGTGGCGGGCACCGCCGTGCTGGTGCTGCCGGCGGCCTGGCGTTCGCCCGGCCCGCTGGTCCGGCAGGTGTTCGCGTTCCCCACCGGCCGCGGCGAGCTGCCCACGCCGGCCGTCAGCCCGCTGCCGGGGCACCTGCTCGCCACGCTCGGCCCGGCCGGCTGGTGCACGGCCGTCGCACTGCTGCTGCTCTCCGGCCTCGCCGTCGCCGTGTCCCTGGCCGTCCGCCCGCCGCGGGACGTGACCGGCGCCGCCGACCGGCTGGCGCTCGGCCTCGGCCTGGCCTTCCTGCTGGCACCGGCCGGGCGGTTCGGCTACCTGGCGGTGCCGCTCGTGCTGGTGCTCTGGGCGCGGCTGCCGGAGCGGACCCGCCGCTCCCCCGCCCGGGCACCCGGGCCCGCCCCCGCTCCGCCCGTCCTCCCCGTCCCGCCCGTCCTCCCCGTCCTCCCCGTCCTGTTCCGCTTGACCGGAACCCGAACCCGAACCGAGGTTGCACCGACCCCATGGCCACCACACTCGTCGTCACCAACGACTTCCCGCCCCGGCAGGGCGGCATAGAGACCTTCGTCCACGCGCTGGCCACCCGGCTGCCGGGCGAGGTCGTCGTCTACACCTCGGCCGAGCCCGGCGCGGCCGGCCACGACGCCGCCCTGCCCTTCCCGGTGGTCCGCGACCGGGCCCGCACCCTGCTCCCCACGCCCCGGGTCACCCGGCGGGCCGCCGAGCTCGCCCGCACGTACGGCTGCGACCGGGTCTGGTTCGGCGCCGCCGCCCCGCTCGCGGCGATGACGCCCGGGCTGCGGCGGCAGGCGCCCGGCATCCGGCGGACCGTCGCCACCACCCACGGCCACGAGATCTGGTGGGCCCGCACCCCCGGCGCCCGCCGGCTGCTGCGGCGGATCGGCGACAGCGTGGACGTGGTCACCTGCCTGGGCGCGTACACCCGGGCCCGGATCGCCCCGGCGCTCGGCCCGCGGGCCCGGGTGGAGCGGCTGGTGCCCGGCGTGGACACCGCCCTGTTCCGCCCGGCGGACGGCCGTCCCGCGGACGCCCCGGGGCCGGACGGCGGAGCCGCTGCCCCGGTGATCCTCTGCGTCGCCCGGCTGGTGCCGCGCAAGGGCCAGGACACCCTGATCCGCGCCCTCCCGCTGGTCCGGCGGACGGTGCCCGGGGCCGTCCTGGTGCTGGTCGGCCAGGGGCCGGACGAGCAGCGGCTGCGCGCGCTGGCCCGCCAACACGCCGCGCCCGGGTCGGTGGTCTTCGCCGGCGGCCACCGGCACGCCGCGACGGCCCCCTTCTACGCGGCGGCGGACCTCTTCGCCATGCCCTGCCGCACCCGGCGGGCCGGCCTGGAGGCGGAGGGGCTGGGCATCGTCTTCCTGGAGGCCGCGGCGGCCGGACTGCCCGTGGTGGCCGGCCGCTCGGGCGGCGCGCCGGACGCCGTGCTCGACGGGCGCACCGGCGCGGTCGTCGACGGCCGCAGCCCGGCCGACGTCGCCTCGGCCCTGGTCCGGCTGCTGGCCGCCCCGGCCGCCGAGCGGCGGCGGCTGGGGGCCGCCGGGCGGCGCTGGGTGCGGGAGGAGTGGTCCTGGGAGTCCTCCGCGGCCCGGCTGGCCGAGCTGCTCGACCCCGCGGCCGCGGACCGGCCCTACGCTCCGCGCAGGTGAGCCAGCACGGCGAGCACCCGCCGGTTGCCCTCGGCCGGGTCGAGGTCCAGCTTCATGAAGATGTTGCCGCAGTGCTTCACCACCGAGGCCTCGGTGATGCTCAACCGGCCGCCGATGGCCTGGTTGTTCAGCCCCTCCGCCATCAGGCCGAGCACCTCCCGTTCGCGCGGGGTCAGCCGGGACAGCGGCCGGTTCTCCGCCTGCTGACGGAGCAGCACCCGGACCACCTCCGGGTCGATCACGGTCTGCCCGGCCGCCACCCGCCGCAGCGCGTCCAGGAAGTCGCCCACGTCGCCGACCCGGTCCTTGAGCAGGTAGCCCAGACCGGCCGGCTGGACGCCGGCCTCGCCGATCAGCCGGGTGGCGTACGGGGTGGCCACGTACTGGGAGAGCACCAGCACCGGCAGCCCGGGGTGCCGGGCGCGCAGGTCGAGCGCCGCCCGCAGGCCCTCGTCGTGGAAGCCGGGCGGCATCCGGACGTCGGTTATCACCACGTCCGGGCGGTCCGCGTCCACGGCGGCGGCCAGCGCGGTCGCGTCGCCGACCGCGGCCGTCACCTCGTGGCCCCCGCGGGTGAGCAGTTCGGCGAGCCCGGCGCGCAGCAGCACGGCGTCCTCCGCGATCACGAGCCGGAGCACGGCACCTCCATCCGGAGCCTGGTCGGCCCGCCGGTCGGACTGGTCACCATCAGCCTTCCTCTCAGGATCGCGACCCGGTCGGCCAGCCCCTGCAGTCCGGCCCCGGCGGCCGGGTCGGCCCCGCCGCGGCCGTCGTCCGTCACCTGGAGCACCAGCCGGCCGCCCTCGACCCGGCCGAGGACGGTGATGGCGCCGGCCCCGCTGTGCTTGGCCGCGTTGGTGAGCGCCTCGGTCACGGTGAAGTAGGCCGTCGACTCGACCGGGCCGGGCAGCCGCTCCGGCAGGTCGATGTCGACCGTGACCGGGATCGGGTGACGCAGTGCCACCTCCGCGACGGCGGCCGCCAGGCCGTGGTCGGTGAGCACCTGCGGGTGGATGCCGCGGACCAGGCCGCGCAGCTGTTCCAGGGCCAGCCGGGCCTCCCCGCGCGCCCGGCCGACCAGTGCGGCGGCCCGGTCCGCGGCGCCGTCGCCCGGCCCGCGCAGCTCGTACTCGGCCAGGCCGAGCGTCATGCTGAGCGCGACCAGCTGCTGCTGTGCGCCGTCGTGCAGGTCCCGCTCGATCCGGCGGCGCTCGGCCTCGAAGGCGTCGGCCAGCCGGGCCCGCGACCGGGTCAGCTCCAGGACGAGGTGGCCGAGGTCCTCCTCGCGCGGGCCGAGCAGGAACCGCACCAGCCGGACCCGGCCGGTGGTCAGCAGCGCGCCCGCGTAGGCGCAGAGCACCACTCCGGCAAGTCCGACGGCGGTGGCCGGCAACGCCCAGGCCGGCCCGGGGACCGCCCGGCCCGGGATCAGCATCACCGTCTCCGGGGCCAGTGCCCAGACCACGACAGGCGAGACCACGAGCATCGCCGAGAACGCGAGGAGGGCGACGAGACCGAGGTCGGCGGCGGTCAGCACCACCGCGAACAGGGCGGCGTAGGCGAGCTCCCGCCAGGTGGCGCGCTCCCGCAGCCTGGTCCGGAGCCGGGCCCGGCGGCCGGCCCCGGGCAGCGGGCGGTGCGGGTCGGGCACCCGGGCCGGCTCCACCAGCCGCAGCCGGCGCCGTTCCACGACCCCGACCGGGATCCCGGCGAGCGCGGCGCCCAGCAGGACCAGCAGGCCGACACCGGCCACGGAGAGCACGACACCGGCCGACAGCAGCACCGCGAGCACGCCCAGCAGCAGGAGACCGAGGACCGCGCCGCTCAGCGCGTGGGCCCAGCACCGCACCGGCCAGGCCGTCCACAGGAAGCGCAGCGGCCGGGCCCGCAGGGCCTCCCGGACGGCGACGGCCTGCGGCTCCTCGCCGTCCCGGCCCCCGTTGAATCCCCTGTTCAAGCCCCCGTCCAAGCCCTCGTTCAAGCCCCCGTCCGCCCCCGCGCCCATCCGGCCAGCCTAACCGACCCGCTGACGGACCCTCCGCCGTGCGGGCGGGGCGGCCGGGGCCCGGGTCAGGGCCACCGCGGCGACGACCGCGAGGCCGCCGAGGAGGGCGTTCCAGCCGACGGGTTCGGCGAGCAGCACGGCGCCGAGGACGGTCGACCAGAGCGGCGTCACGTAGGTGACGGCGGCGGCGACGGTGGCGCCCGCGGTGCGGACCAGGTTCAGGTTGAGGATGTAGGCGACGCCGGTGCCGAGCGCGCCCAGGACCAGCAGGGCGGCGGCCGGGACGACCGGAGGGCACTGCGGGACACCCGCGACGGACGGGGCGACCAGCAGCAACTCGGCGCCTCCGCAGGTGATCTGGACGGCGGACAGCGCGGTCGCGGAGTACGGGCGGGCGGACAGGTGACGGCGCAGGTAGGCGAAGCCGGCGCCGTAGCAGCAGGTCGCGGCCAGGCAGGCGAGCCCGCCCGCCGTCCCCCCGGAGCCGAGGCCGTGCCACACGCCGAGGACGGTCAGCACCCCGGCGAAGCCGAGAGCCAGCCCGGCCAGGCGGCGGACGCCCGGGTGCCGCTCCTCGGGCACCGTGGCCACCGCGAAGACCAGCGTGAACAGCGGGGTGGTCGCGTTCATCACCCCGGCCAGCACCGAGCTGACCCGGGTCTCGCCGTAGGAGAAGAGCACGAACGGCACGGCGTTGAGCAGCACCGCGGCCACCGCCGAGTGGCCCCAGGTGGCGAGGTCGCGCGGGGCGGACTCGCGGCGCAGCACGAGGATCGCCCAGAGCGCGGCCGCCCCGAGGACGCAGCGCGAGCACGCCACCCAGAGCGGCGGCACCCCCGCGTCGACCGCCACCTTGATCAGCGCGAAGCTCGCGCCCCAGATCGCCGACAAGATCACGAACCCCGGCCACCAGCGCCGCACCTGGACCACCCGCCCTCTCCGTCGTCCGTCCGGCCGTCCGCCGGCTCCGCGTGACAGAGCGTGGCGCGCGGGCGGAACATGAGTCCAACAAGTGACATCGCCGTACGGATGAGGAGGTCTCATGGCCTCGGAGGTCAACCTCGCCCAGCTCCGGGCACTGATCGCGGTCGCCGACGCGGGCGGCTTCGGCGCCGCCGCGGCCGAGCTGGGGATCAGCCAGTCCGCCGTCTCGCACGCGGTCGCCGCCCTGGAACGCGCCCTCGGCGCACCCGTCCTGCACCGCACCACCCCGGCCCGGCCGACGCCGCTGGGCGAGCAGGTCCTCCCGCACGCGCGGACGGCGGTGGCCTCCGCGGCGGCCGTCCGCAGCATCGCCACCCGGCACTCGGGCGGCCTCACCGGGACCGTCCGGCTGGCCGCGCCGACCACCGTCTGCCAGGGGCTGCTGCCCGCCCTGCTGCAGGACTGGCGGGCCGCCCATCCCCGGCTCACCGTCCGGGTGTTCGAGGGCGAGGACGACGAGCTCCCCGTCTGGCTGGGGGCGGGCACGGTGGACGCCGCCGTGCTGGTCGACGCCGACCCGGTCCCGCCGGGGGCGGTGCCGCTCGGCGCGGACTCGATGCACGCCCTGCTGCGCCGGGACCACCCGCTGGCCGGCGAGGCGGCGGTCGACGTGGCCGACCTGGAGGACGACGACTTCCTGCTCTCCGAGGGCGGCTGCGAGCGCCACATCCGCGACGCCTACCGGCGGGCGGGCGTCCGGTTCGCTCCCCGGCACCGGATCCGCGACCTGAACACCCTGATCGGCATGGTGCACGCGGGCGTCGGGGTCTCGGTGATGCCCGCGCTGGCGCAGCCGATGCTGCCCGCCGACTGCGTCCTCGTCCCGATCCGCCCCGCCGCCCACCGCACGCTCACGCTCACCGGACCGGCCGGGCGGCCGTGGTCCCCGGCGGTGAGCGGGCTGCTGGCGGCCGTCCGCACGGCGGGCATCGGGGCCTGAGGGGCCGTCGGGGCCGTGCCGAACGCACGGCCGGCGGTACGGCCTTCTCCGCTGTGGAGACCGGCAGCCGGCCGCCGGGTGCCGGCATCGAGGCGCTGCTTCGGCTGTCCGCCGCCCCGCCCGGACCGCCCGGGCCGCCCGGGCCGCGCGCCGCGGCCACCGGGCCTGGGCTGAACGCGGGGGCTGTCCGGCGGCGGGTCCGCGAAGTCGGCGTGCACCGCCCGGGGTTGACGCACTCCCGGCACAGGTCTATACCAGTGGAGACCTTCGGCGACTCGGCGTCGCCGGTGGTGTCCCCGGGGCCCGTCGCGTCTCCCCCACCGTCAGCGCGGGCGGGCCTCCTCCTGCCGTTTCCTGGAAAGGTTTCCGATGGAACGTGCTCTTCCCCCACACCAGTCGGGGCAGCGGGTCAGACAGCAGCACCGGAGGAGCGGACGGCGCCGGGCCGCGGTCGCGGTCGCCGGCGTCCTCAGCCTGGTGGCCGGCGGGCTGGCGGCGGTCGCCGCGGCCGGCCCCGGAGCCGCCGCGGCCACCGGCGCCACGACCGGGCTGGGCAGCAACTGGTACGCCTCGGCGCCGTACCTGATGCCCGAGGACAACAGCCCGCCGGACGCCGCGGCGGTGATGAACGCGACCGGGCAGAAGGCCTTCCAGCTGGCGTTCATCCTGGACAAGGGCGGGTGTTCGCCGGCCTGGGGCGGCACCTCCTCGATCGACACCGACACCACCATGCCGGCGGTGATCCAGGCGATCCGGGCCAAGGGCGGCGACGTGTCGGTCTCGGTCGGCGGCTACGGCGGCACCAAGCTGGGCCAGACCTGCGGGACGCCGGAGGCGACGGCGGCCGGGTACCAGAAGGTCGTCACCAAGTACGGGCTCAAGGCGGTCGACTTCGACCTCGAGGAGCCGGAGTACGAGAACGCGGCCGCGATCCGCAACGAGATCGGCGCCGCCCGGATCCTGCAGCGGGACAACCCGGGGCTGTACATCTCGATCACCACGGCCGGGACCGGCGCGGGCACCGGCTGGTTCGGGCAGCAGATGCTCAACGAGGCCAAGGCTCAGGGCTTCACGCCCGACAACTACTCGATCATGCCGTTCGACGGCGGGTTCAACGGCGCGGCCGCGCAGATCGACGCGCTGGTGAGGTTCAACGCGATCCTGCAGACCACGTTCGGCTGGAGCGAGGCCAACGCCTATGCGCACGAAGGCGTTTCGCTGATGAACGGGCGCACCGACGCCGCCGAGTACTTCCGGCAGGCGGACTTCCAGACCGTGCTGGACTTCGCGCTCGCGCACAAGCTGGCCCGGTACACGTACTGGTCGGTCAACCGTGACCGGCAGTGCCCGGGGACGGTCGACCCGGGCCTGTCCGGGTCGTGCTCCAGCGTGGTGCAGAACGACTGGGACTTCACCAAGTTCACCGTCCGCTTCGCCGGCGCGACCCCGCCCACCACACCGCCGACCACCCCGCCGCCGACCAGCCCCACCTCCGGCGTCTGCACCGACCCTCCGTGGAGCGCCACCACCACCTACACCGGCGGCAACAAGGTGTCGTACAGCGGCCACCGGTACCACGCCAAGTGGTGGACGCTGAACGAGAACCCGTCGGCCAGCGGCCAGTGGGGCGTCTGGGCCGACGACGGCCCCTGCTGAGAAGAGGAGTGAAGGCCGGCCCGTGTCGAGCCGGGCCGGCCTGGCTCGGCCCGGCGCGGGCGCCCGGCTCAGCGCGGGGCGGTCTCGCCGAGCCAGCCGAGCGCGGAGACCTGGATGCCGGCCTGGAAGCGGCTGCGGGCGTCCATCCGCACCATCAGGTCCGCCATCATCCGGCGGACGGTGCGCAGCGAGACGCCGAGCCGCTGGCCGGCCCGTTCGTCGGTGAGGCCCTCGGCGAGCAGGCGGAGCAGTTCGCGTTCCTGGCCGGTGAGGCCGTGCGGGTCGCGGCGGCCGGTCTCGCCGAGGGGGTTGGCCTGCTCCCAGATCTGCTCGAAGAGGGCGCGCAGGGCGGCGATCACCCCGGGGCTGTGCAGCAGGACGGCGCCCTTGCGCGGGTCCTCCGGGTCGATCGGGACGATGGCGGTGGCGTTGTCGACCAGGATCATCCGCAGCGGCAGCGTCGGCACGGTGCGGACGGCGCCGCCCAGGCTGTGCAGCCAGCGCGCGTACTGCACGGTGGCGGGGTCGTTGCGGACGCTCTCCTGGTAGACGGTGCGCATCCGGACACCGCGTTCCAGGGTCTGCTGGTCGAGGATGCGGCTGGCCTCCATCACCTGCGGGGGCTGCGGGCCGCCGGGCGCGAAGGCGAGCACCTCGGCGGCGGCGTCGGAGGCGAGTTGGACGAGCCGGTCGCGGACGTCCTCCAGGCTGGAGATCAGCTCGATGCCGGGCTGGTTGGCGGGCGCGTGGACGCTCGCGTACTCGGCGATCAGGCCGGCCATCGCGGCGCGGCTGCGTTCTATCTCCTGCTGGCGCCGGGCGGCCTCGGCCTCCTGGCGGGCAAGTAACGCGGCCAGTCCGAGTTCGGGGTTGACCGCGCGCCAGCGGTCCTCGGAACCGGTCGGCCGGGTGAGTGCGAGATCCGCCAACTGGTCGAGTGCCACCCGGACTTCGGCCGCGGGGGCCTCAAGCCGCCGGGCGATCCCCCGGGTGTCCAGCTCGGGGTGGAGCAGCATCGTGCGGTAGACCGCTTCGCCGAAGGGATCGAGGCCGATCGGCTGCACCCCGCTCAACAGCCCGCCACCAGAGACGCCGTACCCATCACACCCTCCGTCGCCCGACTCGGAACCGGTGGACCCGTCAAGGCGGTCAGCGTAGCGCCACCCGGCCGAACATAGAACGCTCTTGCGGACGAATATGGTGATGCGGTGCGTGAACCGTGGGGGAATTCCGCCCGACCGGGCGCCGGACCAGCGAAACCTCCCGCGCCGCACCGGAGTCGGCCCGACCACCGGTGACAGTTTGTTGCCAGGCAGATGTGTGCCATACGTGCCGCGCCCCGCCCCACCCGCCGATCGGTCAGTCTGAACGATGTGTACGTGATTCGCGTCCGGCTGGAGACGCGGGGCGGTCGGCCGCCCGGCGAGCCGGTGGTGGCGCCCGCGGTCCGCGACGGGTTGGAGCGCGCGCTCCGCGGGCCCGCCGCCGGGCTCAGCCATGCCCGGATCCGGGTGGCGGCCGGGGTGCTCGACGCGGTGCTGTTCGTGACGGCCGCCGGACTGCTGGCGGCGGAGGCCGGTGTGCGCGCCGCCTGCGCGGAACTGACCGGCGCCGAAGGCGTCCTGGCGGGCTGGCGGGTGCGGCACTGCGAGGCGGACAGCTGGCTGCTGCTGGGCCTGCACGAGCTGCCGACGCACCGCTGACGGAAGGCGCCGGCCGGCGCAGGGCCCCGGCCGGCGGGAGGCGCTGGTGCCGCGGGCCGGCGGGAGGCGCGGTCTGCTGGTGGCGCGGGCCGGCGGGCGGCACGGCCGGTGAGGGCGGGAGACCCCACGGCACTTTGGTGCCAGATGCGGCCGGCTGGCCTCAGGGTGTCACGGCACTGTGGTGCCAGCTCCGGCTGCTGACACGGACCCCGGTCGGCGGCACTCTCATGGTGTCGGCGCAAACGACGGACCGGAACACCGGGACTGCAGCCCCCACGGGGCCCGGAACGGACCGCACGCAGCCGCCGCAGACCAGCTCGCCCCGGTAGCAGCCCGGGGCTCAGCCGAAGCGAGAGGATCGGGCACCGCCATGACGAAGAAGGTCCGTTTCATCACGATTGCCGCCCTCGGTCTCAGCACCCTGACCGGCGCCGCCGCCACCGCGGTCCTGTCGGCCGGCTCCCCGGCGGCCGTCGTCTCCTCGGCGGACGGTGCCCCCGCCGGCGAGCCCGCCGCCCAGCCGGCCACCGTCGCCACGCCCGTCCCGGTCCCCTCGCCGACCGACCCGCAGAAGACCTGGGGCTGGGGCTGATCCCGCCGGCCGCCCCGCTCCTGCCGACCACCCCCGCAGACCGCCCCTTCTGCCGACCACCCGCCCGCGCACCCGACACGTCGACGCCACCGAGGTAGCCGGATGACCACCGTTCTGGAACCGCCCGCCATCGCACCCGTCACCGCGCCCGTCACCGCACCGGTCGACGCACCGGTCGGTGCGCTCACGGCCGGACGCACCACCGCCCGGACCGCGGCCGTCCGCGTCCTGCTCGCCGACGGGCACCACCTGTTCCGCTCCGGGCTCGGCGCCCTGCTCGACCGGGAGGACGACCTCGCCGTCGTCGCCGAGTCGCCCACCGCCGAGGAGGCCGCCGCCGAGGCCGCCCGCACCCGGCCGGCGGTCGCCGTCCTCGACCCGGACCTGCCCGGACCGGGCGGCCCCGCCACCGCCGCGCTGATCCGCGACCGGGCACCGGCCACCGCCGTCCTGCTGCTCACCGCGCAACCGCGCCCCGCCGACCTGCAGCGCGCGGTGGCGGACGGGATCGCCGGGGTGCTGCTCAAGGACGTGCCGCCGGCCGCGCTGATCTCGGCCGTGCGCGAACTCGCCCGTGGCGGGCGGGTGTACGACCCGCGGCTGGTGGTGGACGTGGTCCGGTCCGGCCACGGGGTGCCGCTGACCCCGCGCGAGCTGACCGTGCTGGGCCACGTCGCCGACGGGGCGACCATCAACGAGGTCGCGGCGGCGCTCTCGCTCTCGCCCGGGACGGTCCGCAACTACGTCTCCGCGGCCATCGCCAAGACCCGCGGGCGCAACCGCTGCGACGCGATCCGGATCGCCCGCGAGCGCGGCTGGCTCTGAGCCGCGCGGCGGTCGGCCGAGGCCGGCCGGCGGTACGAGCCGCGCCCGGTCCCCGGTGCCCGGCGCCCCGCCCACCACGGCGGGGCACCGGCGCGTCCGCGTCCGCCGGCTGCTACGTCGGCTGCTCCGTCGAGGCGCCGGCGGCCCGGCGCGTTCAGCCGTCGGCGCGGGACTCCCCCACGATGTCGGCGAACCCGTGCGCCGTGCGCGGCACCCCCGCCGGGCGGCTGCCGATCAGGAACTCGCCGACCGAGGACTCCGCCGTCCAGTCCAGGCCGAGCGCGCGGGCCGCCGCGTCCGTGTCCCCCGAGCCGAGGCCGCACGGCGCCAGCCCCATCGCCGTCGCCACCAGGTAGAGCGTCTGGTAGACGACGCCGACGTGCTTGAGCGTCAGCGCGTACGCGATCTGGCTGTACTTCCAGGAGAGCCGGCCGAACCGCGAGGTGACGGTGAGCAGCACCTGCGGGTCGACGGTACAGCCGGTGGCCCGCCAGGCCGCCGTCATCAGCTCGCGGAACGCCGCCTCGTCGCCCGGCCCGGCGAACGGGCGCGGCCGCAGCCGGTGCGCGGCCGCGTCGTAGCGGTAGACGCCGGGGACGAGGCCGTCGCAGCGGACCACCGAGAGGTACACCTCCAGTTCGCCCGTCGCGCCGCCGGCCGGGTAGGGGCGGTCCACCACGTCGTAGCCGTGCGGGTCGGCCGGGTCGCCCGGCACCACCCGGCGGATCCGGGCCACCCGGTAGAGCAGTTCCGCGAGCTGGGCGAGGGTGACCGGCGTGTCGGCGTAGGCGCGGACGGAGCGGCGGCCCTCCAGCACCTCGCTGAGCGCCGGGTCGCGGGCCAGCACCTCGTCCCAGTCGGGGACGGGCAGGTCGATCCCGGTGCCGTCCTCGCGGGCGCCCGCGCCGGGGATCGCGGGCAGCTGGGCGACCTCCGGGTGGGCGAACAGGCCGCCGCTGGGGTAGTCGTGGCGACCGGGCCGGCTGCGGGCGTGGAACAGCAGGTCGTGGAAGTCCCAGAGCGGCGGCTCGCCCTGCGCCCCGTCGTCCAGGAACCCGGCCCCCGCCAGCAGTCCGGCCAGCGCCTGCCCGGCCGCCGGGGTGAGCCCGGCCAGCAGCGCCGCCTCGGCCACCGGCCGGGCGGCGGTCACCGCGGCGACGAACGCGCCCGCCGCGGGCCGGTGCAGGGTGAGCCGGAACGGCGCCGTCGGGGACTCCAGCACACAGGCCCCGGCGTGCTCCTCCGGCAGCCGTCGCAGGTAGGCGAAGCGGGAGAGCACCACGGCGTCGGGCGGCCGGACCGGGGCCGGCAGGCCGGCCGAGCGGGCGATCGGGACGGCGGTCGCCAGCGGTTCGCCGAGCGGGTCGGTGAGGCTGGTGGTGACCAGGTAGGGGAAGCGCCGCAGCAGGTGGAACAGCCGGCCGCCGTCGCCGAGCCGGTCGAGCTCGCCGAGGTCGACGGTGTCCTCGGTGAGCGCGGCGATCCGGCGGACGGTCGCCGCCCCGAGCGCGTGCACCCGCTGGCGGCCCCAGGGGTGGCTGAGTTCCAGGTCGTCGCCCTGGGCGGTGACGACGACCTCGGGGCGCAGCCGCAGCAGGGTGCGCGGCTCCCCGCCGGGCCGGCCGGCCGCGGGGGCGGGGCCGGTGGGCAGCTGTTCGGTCACGGTCATGGGGTACCTCGTTTCCGGTTGCCGGGAGGGCGCGGGCCGCCGCCGTCCGCCGGGTGGGCGGGGCGGGCGACGGCCCGGCGCTCGCTCGTCGTCAGATGAAGATCGGGACGGGGTTGAGCTCCTCCTCCGGGGTGGGCTCGTTCAGCCAGCCGAGGGCGAGCGGCACGTCGTAGAGCCGGCCGGGGGCGAAGCGGGCCCAGAAGTGCCGCATCCCGGGGACGATCACCTTGGCCACCGGCAGGCCGACGTCGGGCCGGGTCTGGTCGAGCACCAGGAACTCCATCCCCCTTTCCTCGACCAGGCGTTGGGCCAGCGCGAGGTCCTCGGCGAGGTCGTCGCCGGCCAGCGCGGCCCAGTGGCCGGGGCCGGCCGCCGGGGCGGCGGGGTCGGGCAGCAGGTAGGGCTGGTTGGCGACGGTCGCGCTGGTCCACCAGGCCTTCTGCTCGGGGTCGGCGCCCGCGTAGTCGACCTCGCCCCGGGCGTTGCCGCCGACCGGCCCGAGGAACTGGTTCATCTCGGTGAGCGCCCGGGTGAGCGCGATGTGCGGGTCGAGGTGGGCGCCGAAGGCGATCAGCACGTCCTCGGTGGGCTGGTCGGTGCGCCGGGAGAAGGCGCCGGCCACCGGGATGCCGAAGTCCGAGGTGAGGTCGAGTGCCCAGATCTCCCGGTTCAACCCGCGGTAGATCTCGCGGAGCCGGCTGATGTACGGGTCGCCGAAGGCGTCCAGGTCGATCGCCGGGCGGTTGACCCGGTTGTACCACCAGAGGGCGACCGCGTCCCGCTCGACCAGTTCCAGGAAGCCCTGCAGTGCGGCGTCCTCGAAGGACGTCCCGGCGGCGCAGCCGTTGGAGTCGCCGGCGGCGAAGAAGCCGTGGCGGTGCCGGTAGCCGTAGTAGAGCGACATCGTGGGCAGCCAGCGGGTGCGCTGTCCAGTGAGCGACCAGGCGGGAGACCAGTCGATGCGGTCGTCCTCGCGGAACCGCTCGGGCACGGTGTTGAACATCGACCGCTTGGCGTTCCAGCGGTCGCGTTCGGCGTACTGGCGGTCGCTGAACAGCAGGGTGCGGGAGGGGTGGACCGCCGCGTCGCCGAGTTCGGTGAAGCTGGCGAGCCGGCGGGCCTCGTCGCCCTGGAAGACGCCGGAGTGCCGTTCCATCGCCTCGCCGAGCGCGCTCGCCCTGGCCTGGACGTCGGTGCGGCCCTTGCCGCAGCTGAGCGAGCGCAGGCCGGTGCGCAGTTGGCGCAGGTCGCCGCTCTGCCGGGAGAGGTTCTGCCCCGAGACGTACACGCGCAGGCCCGCGGGGGTGCGGCCGGAGGGCACCATCGAGGTCACCACGCCGGTGACCGGGGAGAGTTGGGGGCTGTAGCGCTCCAGCATGTCCTCCGGGGAGGCGGAGCGGTGGCCGCCGTCGGCGGTGAACGCCTTGGGGCGGCTCTCGAACCGGACCGGTTCCAGCTGACGCTCCGTCATGAGCCGTGCGTTGCCGCAGGCGTGGCACTGGGGGCGGCGGACCAGGCGGTGCCGCTCGGTCTCCAGCCGGACGGTGTCCAGGGTGAGCACCACCGGCTCGGCGGGGCGGACGCCCGCCAGCCACTTGGCGGCTTCCAGGGCGGCGAGTTGGGCGCCGGTCTGCAGGGTGGGCGCGAGGTGGGCGCCGGCGGTGGAGACCGGGCCGTCCTGGCCGAGCCGGTGGCGCAGGTAGCTGAGCGACTGCCGGTTGGCGGAGAGCCGGTGGGCGAGGCACTCCCAGCAGCCGGTGGCGCCCTCCGCCCCGGCGGGGCCGGGGACGAAGACCGGGCCGATCCAGAGGATCGAGCCGACCGGGCGGGCGAGCAGCCAGGGGCGGCCGCTCTCCCGGGCGGCCCGGTCGCGCTCGGCCAGGCCGGGGTGCAGGTAGTCGTCGGCGAGCGCGACGGTGAACTCGGCGTCCTCGTCGACGGTGACGCCGGCGGCGGCCAGGGCGGCCAGGAAGGGCTGCGGGTCCAGGTCGCCGTGGACCTCGACCCGGGCGCGGGCGGTGCGCAGCGCCTCGCCGGCGGCGGCGCCGTCCAGGCCGGCCATGTCGAAGTACGCGGCGGCGGCCGGGTCCTCGACCCGCCCGGCGTCGGCCAGGTAGCCGCGGTCGCGCAGCCGCTCGACGGCGCTGCGGACGCGGTCGGCGGGGACGGTGCCGTGCAGCGCCTCGCCGATCTGCTCGGCGGTGCGGGTGCCGTCCAGCAGCGGGGCGAGGGCCTGCGCGAGCCGGCCGTCGACCACGGAGACGCCGCGCTCGGAGACCAGGTAGACGGCCTCGCCGTCGACGATGTAGGGGGTGTAGTGGCGCTTGAAGCCGATCGTGGGCGTCTCGGACATGGCGGGTCCCTCGGGGTGCTCGGGGTGCGGGCGGGGTGGCGGCGGACGGCTCACGGCTAACAACTGACAGATGATGAAATCTGTCATCTGCCAGTTGTCGTCTGTTATCTGTTCGCTGAAAGTTGTTCGCTGACATCTGTTCGCGGGCGCCGGCCCTGCGGCCGGAGGCCGTCAGCGCAGCGTGGCGAGCGGTATCGCCGCCGGGTCGAGCAGGCGCAGCAGCAGGAGGCCGACGGCGGCGGTGCCGTCGAGTGCGCCGGGGTTGATCCGGTCGTCGGCGGCCCGGTCGGGGTGCCAGCTGCCGGTGGCGCGGTGGCGGGCGATCAGTTCCCCGGCCAGCAGGGCGGCGGCCTCCCGGCCGTCGTAGAACGGGCCGGGCAGCAGCGAGTCGGCGGATTCGGGCAGGGTGTGCAGCAGGCCCGCCTCGGCGGCGGTGAGCGCCTCACCGGCGGTCGCGACCAGGTCGCGGGTGGAGCGGGCGGCGATCTGCCGCCGGTCCACCGGCGGGGTGAGCGCCTCCAGTCCGGCCGGGTCGACCACGCCGGAGCCGAGCGCGACCGCGGTCTCCAGGCAGGCGAGCCGCCCGGAGCGGGTGGCGGTGGCGAAGCGGTGGCCGCGCAGCCGTTCGCGGACGGCGTCCGGGGCGGCGAGCAGCGCGGGCGCCTCCGCGACGGTCCGGGCCAGCGCGACCGCGACGGAGTCGGCGCCGGCGGGGACGAGCCCGAGGAAGCCGGGGCCGGCCGCGCCGGCCCCGTCCGGCGTCCGCCCGGGCCCCGCCGCCACCGTCACCGCCTCGGCCTCGCCCTCCGCCGCGTCCGCTGCGGCCAGGTGGTCGAGCGCGGCGGCGGCCAGCGTACGGATGCCGTCCTCGGTGGGCGCGTGCCCGGGCCCGGTGGCGCGGCGCAGCCGGAGCAGGTTGAGCAGCAGGCCGGCGCTGCCGAGCGGCAGGTCCGGGTGCGGGGCGCGCGCGGGGCGTCCCGGGCGGCCGGCGGCGGGGCCGGCCACGGCGACCGACCCGGGGACGAGGGCCTGGGCGGCGTCGAGGAACTCCGGTTCGCCGAGCAGCGTGCCGCCCCGGGCGAGGGCGTGGATCAGCGAGCCCGGTCCGGCGAGCCCGCCGGGGACGGGTGCGCCGCCGGCGAGCCGGCTGTCGGCGGCGAAGAGGAAGGCCCGCGGCGAGGCCGGGTCGATCAGCCGGGCCGCCTGGGCGAGCGTGCGGTGGGCGGCGCGGTGGAAGCGTGGTTCGCCGGTGGCGGCCCAGAGTTCGGCGAACAGGACGGCGAGCCCCGGGCTGCCGGTGACCAGGTCCAGGCCGAGCACCTCGACCTGGCGCAGCCCGGTGCCGGGGTACCAGCTCTGTCCGAGCCAGCCGTCGCCGCGCCGGTCGGCGAGGATGCGGTCGCCGATCCGGACGGCGTGGCCGAGCAGTTCGCCGCTGCCGGGGACGGCCGTCCGCGTCGCGGCCGGCCCGGCCGGCTCCGCCGCACCGGCGTCGCCGCGGTCCGCGGCCTGTTCGGCGCCGCCCCGGGCCGCGTCGATGCAGCCGCTGAGCACGGCGGTCTGCGCGTCCAGGTCGAAGCCGTCGAGTTCGGCGACCCGCCGCTGGAGCCGCTGCCACCCGGTGCTGCGGAAGTGCCCGGGGATCTCCCGCCCGTCGGCGGTGAACACCGAGGAGGAGGTGGTCAGCGAGCGGAAGAACGGGATGTCCAGCTGCCGGAAGGCGTCGATCTCGGCGAGCACCACCTCCAGCAGGTCGGTGCGGTGCGGGGAGTCGGCCAGGACGGGCGTGGTGCCGTGCAGCGCGCCGGCGATCACGGTCTCCCGGGTGGCGCCGCCGTCCAGGGCGAGCGGGCTGGTGGACGCCCGGATGATCTTGTAACCGTCCCAGGTGTGCCGCCAGATGTAGCGCACCCAGATCCCCCGGAACGGCGCCAGCGGGCCTTCCGGCGAGGCGAGTTCGTCCCTCACCCGGGACAGTGCCCGGTGCATCTCGCGGTACCCCGCGGTCACCTCCGCGGTGTACTCCCAGGGGTCGGCGGTCTCCTCGCCCCCGGCGGCGTCCGGCGCGACCGGACGGTAGGGCGGGAGCGGCAGCGCGGGCACGCCCGGGGCGACCTCCAGGCTGCCGATCCGCGAGAGGCAGCCGATGTCCAGGGCGCCGCCCTCCCGGGCCGGGGTCCAGGACTGGAAGGCCATCGCGGTGCGCACCACGGTCGCCTCCAGCTCGTCGAGCAGCCCGTGCTGGTCCGGGCTGATCGCCGGCGGCGGCTGCACGCGCGGGTAGAGCAGGCACTCCAGGTCGATCAGTGCCGGGTACTCGCCGTCGGCGAGCAGGTTGTCGGCCCACAGGTCGCGGCCCTCCAGCAGTTGGACCAGCCGGATCGTCATGCCGAGCCGCCGGTAGAACCGGGCGAAGCCGCCGCGGTCGGCGCACGGCCGGTGCGGGACCAGCTCCTCCCAGCCGTAGTCGCTCGCGCACTCGGCGGCCAGCGAGGCGGCGTGGCCGTCGTCGCCCCGGTCGCTGCGGACCAGTACGGTGCGCAGCGGGAGGTCCAGCGGGAGCTCCCGGTTGAGGCGCTCGACCAGGCCGAGGAAGGCGGTGGCGTGCCGCATGTCCTTGGGCTTGTAGACGACCGAGCGGCCGTCGGCGAAGTGCAGCAGGGCCACCGAGCGGCCGCCGGCGTGCCGGTCGCCGGCCTCGCCGCGCACCGAGTCGAGCGGGCCGGGGTCCGTGCCGTTCCACATCCGCTCGACCAGCAGTGCGCGGTCGGCGGCGAGGCGGGCGAACAGCTCGGTCTGGGTGTGCTGGTACTGCCGGCAGACCGTACCGACCAGGTAGGCCAGCGCGGGAGCGGGTCGGGAGGGGCGGGCGGGTCGGACGCCGGCGGGCTGCTGGTGCTCGTCCAGGACCTTTTCCACGTCTGGGACTTCTTCCGCGGCAAGC
>NZ_JBEYVJ010000075.1:0-29427 GCF_040643935.1 Kitasatospora sp. NPDC047058
GCCTCGGCGGCGTCGGCCAGCGCCAGGGCCTGACGGTCCGTCAGCAGTCCGCCGGGCAGCCGGACCCGGGCCAGGGCGCCGTCGTCGGCGGTGTGGAGCTGCCCGCCGGTCTGGAACTGCAGGAACAGCCGCCAGTCGCCGCTCGCCGGCAGCTCGGCGTGGAACGCCAGGGCCGGCCCGCCGGTGCCGCCCGCCTCGGCCCTGGCCTCCGGGTGGAGGTGCGCGAAGGCCTGGTCGCCGGCGTGGAAGGCGGTCAGGTGGGCGAAGGTCTCCAGGTAGGGCTGGAGGTCGGTGACCGGCGTGCCGTCCTTGCTCACGGTGACCTTGAGCTCGCCCGCCCTCCCGGCGGCCGGGGCGCCCTCGACGGTGACGGTGTAGCCGTCCGCCGTGGTGCTGCCGGTCGCGGCCGGCAGCTCGGCGGCGGCCGCCGCGCCCTCGCCGGGGACGGTCACCGTGCGGCTGAGCACCAGGCCGGTGCCGCGGCCGGCGCCGCTGTCCGGGACGAACGAGGCGTAGACCCGCCAGGTGCCGGCGGTGAGTGCGGCCAGCGGCGCGGTCCAGGTGCCGTCGGCGCCCATCTCCGGGTGCAGGTGCTGGAAGCCGGTCAGGTCGGAGCGGATCGCGTAGAAGTGCATCCGCTTGGTCTGGTCGGTCCGGAACGCGGTGACCGGCTTGCCGTCCGGGCCGGTGACGGCGAACCGGTACGCGGCGGCGGCGCCGGCGGCGAGCGTGCCGGTGGCGGAGGTCAGGCGGTAGCCGTTCTGCTCCTCGGCCGGGGCGCCGCCGGCCGCGGCGGTGGCGGCGGTGGCGGCGGCCGTGGTGGCCGCGTCGGCGCCGGGCATCGGGTGGCCCTGGTGGCCGCCGCTCGCCCCGGCGGTGGCGGCCGGGCTCGTGCCGTGGTCCATCCCGCTCATCGCGTCGGAGCCGCAGGCGGCCAGGGTCAGCGAGAGGACGGCGGCCCCGGCGGCGAGGGCGAGGGCGCGGTTGCGGGTACGGCGGTTGCGGGTGCGGAGGGACATGCGTGGGTTCTCTTCCGGTGTGTCACGGGCAGGACGCGGGGCGCCCGGGCCTCCTTCCGGGGAGGTCCGGCGCGGGCGGTCACGTCCGTGCGACGCACACCCGGAGCAGCAGCCGTCGGCCGGCGGCGGGCGGGGCCCGTGGTCCGTCGGCGGGCCGGCGGTGCGGGCCGGCGAGGACGGCGGGCGGGACGGCGGCCGCCGCGAGGGCCGCGGGCCCGGGGGCGGGCAGTCCGGCGCCGTCCCGGTCGCGGGTCGACACGCAGGTGGCGGCCGGGTGGCCGGTCCCGGGCGCGGTGCCCGGTGCGGCCGCCGCCCGCGGGCCGGCCGGGGCGGGGGCCGGCTCGGCGGCCGGGGCGGCGTGGTGTCCGGGGGAGCCCGCCGTGGCTCCGGCCGGCGCGAGGTCCATGGCGGCCGGCGCGGCGGCGGTGACCGGCTCCGGCCCGTGGCAGCCGCCCGCCGGGACGGGCGAGCCGTGCATCAGGAAGAGTCCGGCCAGCAGCGCACAGAGCAGCAGCAGCCGGGCCGCTGCCCGCCCGCCGCTCCCCCCGCCCCGCCGTCCGTCCGCCGTCACGCGGCAGACGATACCCCCAACCCGTATGTCGTTCCGGGTGGGTTTCGGCCCTCGGGACGAGGTTTCCGGCCGATTCACCCCTGCCCGGGGTGTCCCTCCGGGCACGGATGGGCATGACCGGCTACGGCCACCCCGTCGGCAGGAAGAGCCATGCCACCTCGCCACCTCGAAGACGAGCGCCCACCGACCGCCGAACCCGGCCCGCCGCGGGCGCCGGACACCCGGCGCGACCCGGTCCTGATCGGTGACATCCTGCTCGACACCCTCGCCGAACTCGCCCGCCGCCGCCCCGCGCCCCCGGTCCCGTTCCCCGCCCAGCGCACCCGCCCGCACCCGTAGGGCCTGTCCGGCGGCGGATCTTGCCGGACCCGCGACGCCCGACGCCCGACGCCCGAGTTGCGTGAAGGCTCGCGGGGGAACGTCCGGACCCCGGGTCAGATCGCGATGAGCCGGACCCGGCTGCCGCAGAGCTTCGCCATGTCGTCGATGTCCGAGGTGAGCATGGCCACCGGTCCGGACTGGCGCAGGGCCAGCTCGGCGACGGTCGCGTCGATCGCGTACTTGTGGCCGTGCAGCCCGGCCTGCCTGAGCAGCTTGGCCGAGACCCTGGCGGCCTGCTCGGTGACCGGCTCCACCTTGACCCGGGAGAGCGTCCAGTTCAGCCGGGCCTCGTTCACTCGTGCGTGCGTGACTTCCACGATGGTGTTCGCGCCGACGACGAAGTCGGCTCCCATGGCGTGGAACACCTGGAGCATCGCCAGCACGCCTCGGTCCTGCGTGATCCACGAGGACAGCCCCTGTGAGTCCAGCACAACCGTCTCGAAACGCTCGGTCACGCGGCGCTCGCCGAACCCGCCGGCCCGGCGGAGCCGAAGATCCTTGCGTGTGCCTCGGACATCTCCTCGTCGGTGAACGCGCCCTGCTCGTCCTGGTAGCGGCGAAGGTCGTCGGCGAGCAGCTGGTGCCGAATCTGGCGGGCGACTGCCTCGGCGACATACCCGGACACGTTGTCGGTGAGCTTCCTGAGCTCGGCCACCTGCTCCGTCGGAAGCGTGACGGTGATGCGCGTGGTTGCTGACATGGTCCGAGCATACTGCGGTATGCACCTGGGGTGTGGGGATCGCCCCGCATCCGGGACGGCGCTCAGGGGCGTGGCCGCAGGGCCGCCGGAGGTCCGGGTACGGCGGACGGCCCCTGGGCGTGCGGGCCTCTCCGATGTTCCGGCCCGCTCCGCCCGCCGGCGCGGGCGGAGCGGGGCGCCGTTCAGGAGCGGAGGCGGCCCAGCGCTGCGGTGACGACGCCTTCGACAGCGGCCGGGGCGCCGGTCGGCTGGCCGGTGAGCTCGACGACGGCGACCTTGGTGCCGCTGCGCAGGACCGCGACCCCGCCGCTGACGGTGCCGTCGCCGTTGTAGGCCGGGTACCAGCGGGCGGTGCCGCCGGTGACGGCCAGGGTGTGGGCCGCGCCGTAGCGCCAGTGGCCGGCGGGCTCGTCCTGGCAGGCCTCGACGAGCCCGACGAGCTGCTTCTCCCAGGTGTCGGCCGCGGTCCCGGTGGGGGCGCTCGCAGCCGACTCGGTCAGTCGGCCGTCGGTGTCGAAGGTCCAGGTCACGGACGCGTACGCGGTGGCCTTGTCCTTGGTCAGGTCGCGCATCGTCTCCTCGCCGGAGCACGCGGACAGCGCCTGGCGTCCGGTCAGCGCAACGGTCGCGCCGACCGGGTTCAGGCCCTTCTGGAAGTCCTCGCTCTGGACGAGGTGGGCGGAGCCGAGTCCGGGCGCGGCGACCGCGGCGGGGCGGGCGGCGGTCACCGGGCGGGAGGCGTTGTGCGCGGCCCCGTCGGCGGCGGCCGACTGGGCGCCGACGACGCCGACCGTGATCAGTGCGGCGGCGAAGCAGGCCGCGGCGGTGATCCGGTTGCGGCGGACGGACTTCTGCTGGACGGTCTGGTTCCGGGTCATCTGGTCCCCCTGCTGGTCGGGACGCCTGCTGCGTCCTCGTACGACCGGGGAGATGCCGCCGGAGAAGGGAAAGTTGGAGCCCTGACCCGCTGTTTCACAGCTGTGACAGAGCGGTCCTGACGACGCGGTCCATCGCGGCCGTCCCCAGGCAGGCTTCGACCTCCAGCACCCCGTAGTGGCTGCCGCTGCGCAGCACGGCGATGCCGCCGCAGGGCTCCGTGCCCTCGGGCGCCCTACCGGTGGTGTTGAGGGATCCCTGATAGGTGCCCATCCAGCTCGCGGTGACGTCCGGGGCGAGCTGCACCGTCGTGGTCCTTCCGTAGACCCAGTGCCCTGGCACCGCCTCCTGGCAGGGCACCTCCTCCAGCAGCAGGCGGTCGGCGAAGTTCTGCGCCAGGGAGGGGCTCCGGGTGTCGGCGGCGACCTCGCGGGCGACCTGGTCGGCGTGGGTGGCGGCCAGCGTGGGGTCGCCCGGGTTGGTGCGGGTGCCGGTCATCAGTCCGCGGAAGTGGGCACCGGGCCCGCCCAGGGTCTGCGTGAGGGTCTTCTCGCCGGAGCAGGCCGCGTTGGCGTAAGCCCCGTCGCCGTACCGGTCGGTGACGTGGATCTGCCCGGTGCCGACGTCCGGGCCGAAGGCCGCGGGTCGCAGAAGGTTCGCGGCCGTCACCGGCCCGGTCGCACCGGTCGCACCGGTCGCACCGGTCGGCGAGGCGGAGCCGGAGCCGGAGGCCGAGGACCCGGGCGCCGGGACGGACGCGCCGGGCGTCGCGGGAGCGGACGCGCCCTGGGATGCCCCGCCGGGCGCGGTACCCGGGCGCGCTGCCGGGTGCGCGGTGGCGCCGGGGGGCGGTGGCAGGACGAACCGGCCGGTCGCCAGCCCGAGTACGACCGCGGCCACCAGGGCGGCGACGGCGGACCGGGGCCGGACGACGGCGTGGCCGCCGCCCGCCGCGGGACCGCCGTTCACAGACCGGTGACCAGGCGCTCGCGCATGAAGCGGCGGGCCTGGTGGATACGGTCCTTGACCGTGCCCAACGGCGCGCCCAGCTCCTCGGCCACCTGGCCGTAGGTCAGATCGCCCAGGTCGCGCAGCACGAAGGACTCCACCAGGGCGGGGTGCTGCCGCTCCAGCGCGGCCAGCGCCTCCATCAGGTCGAGCCGGGTCCCGGCGATGACGCTGGTGGTGCGCGGGTCGACGGACTCGGGGAGGTCGGCGTGGCTGTCCTCGGCACGCCGGCGCATCGATCGGTAGGTGGACCGGGCGGCGTTCGAGGCGATCACCGTCACCCAGCCCAGGAAGGAGCCGCGGCCGCCGTACTCGCCCAGGTGCGTGCTGATGGACAGCAGCGCGTCCTGCGCGGCCTCCTCCGCGTCGGCGTGGTGGGGCAGGAAGCGCGAGCAGCGGCGCAGTACCACCGGCCGCAGCTTGGCCAGCAGGTACTCCACCGACCCCGGCTCCCCCGCCTGAGCAGCCGCCACGAGCCGTTCCAGCTCGCCTTCCTCGAACACCGGATCCCCCCGTTTCGTCCCGCCTGGCATCCCGCCCGTCGAACGGGAGTTCCGCACTCCCCCCGACTCCGGCAGAATGCTGCCATATGCGCAAGCTCGGCCGTTACCTCCTCCTGGACCGGCTCGGAGCCGGCTCCTTCGCGACGGTCTGGAAGGCCTACGATCCGGAGCTCGACACCGAGGTCGCGGTGAAGGTGCTGGCCGAGAACTGGGCCGCCAACGCGGATGTGCGCGAGCGGTTCCTGGCGGAGGCGAGGCTGCTGCGCCGGATCGCCAGCCCGCGGGTGGTCCGGGTGCACGACGTCGGGGTGCAGGAGGACCGGCCCTACTTCGTCATGGACTACGTACGCGGCGGCACCCTGGCGGACCGGGTCGGGCAGTGCGATCCGCAGGAGGCGCTGCGGCTGGCCGCGGAGGCGGGCTACGCGGTCCAGGTCCTGCACGCGGCGGGCGTGGTGCACCGCGACGTCAAGCCGTCCAACCTGCTGCTCGCCGCCGGCCCCGCGCCCGCCGCGGTGCTGGTGGCGGATCTGGGCAGCGCCAAGCAACTGGCCGACGCATCCGGGCTCACGGTGACCACGGGCACGCCCGCGTACATGGCACCGGAACAGGCCTTCCAGACCGGCGGGTTCGACGGGAGGGCCGACGTGTACGCGTTGGCCGTCGTGGCCTACGAGCTGCTGACCGGGCAGAAGCCGTTCGGCCCGGGCGGACGCGCCACCGCCCTCATGACCGACTGGCAGGGCGCCTCGACGCTGCCGGCGCTCCCGGCCGGAGCGGAGATCCCGCCGAACGTCGCCGTGCTGCTACGGGCCGCGATGTCCGTCGAGCCGGCGGACCGACCGCCGACCGCCCAGGCCTTCGCGGACGCGCTGCTGGCTCCGGCCCCGCAGCCCCAGGCCCCGGACGGCCCCGGGTGGCTGACCCCGCGCACGGTCTGTCTGGCGTCGGGCACGGTGTTCACGGCGACGACCCTGCTGAGCTGGCTGCAGCGTTGAATCCGACAGCGAGCAGGTCCGCACCGGCGGTCGTGTCCTGGAGGGGAGTCCGGCCGTGATCCGGCGGGAACGGGGGAGCGGCCCCCGGCAGTGCCTCGTCAAGTCGGACGGCGCCGGCCGCTGACGGCTACCGTAGGGTCGTTGCCATGCGACTGAGCACCGTGATCCTCCCCATCCACCGGTGGGGCGAGGGGCAGAAGATCTGGCGGCGGGCCGAGGACCTCGGCTTCCACGCCGCGTACACCTACGACCACCTGTCCTGGCGGTCGTTCCGGGACGAGCCGTGGTTCGGCGCCGTGCCGACGCTGACGGCGGCGGCCGCGGCCACCGAGCGGCTGCGGCTGGGCACGCTGGTGACCTCGCCGAACTTCCGGCACCCGGTGACGCTCGCGAAGGAGCTGGTCACGCTGGACGACGTGTCCGACGGGCGGATCACGGTCGGGATCGGGGCCGGCGGGACGGGTTTCGACGCGACCGCGATGGGCCAGGAGGCGTGGTCGCCGCGGGAGCGGGCGGACCGGTTCGGCGAGTTCCTGCCGCTGCTGGACGAGCTGCTGCGGGAGGACGCCACCACCCGCGAGGGCACGTACTACTCGGCGGTGGAGGCGCGGAACATCCCCGGGTGCGTGCAGACGCCGCGGGTGCCGTTCTACGTCGCTGCGACCGGGCCGCGCGGCCTGAAGCTGGCCGCCGAGTACGGGCAGGGCTGGGTGACGTACGGCGACCCGCGCGGGCCGGCGGACGTGCCGCCCGAGCAGGCGCCCGGGGTGATCGCGCAGCAGATCGGGAAGCTGACGGCCGCCTGCGAGGCGGCCGGCCGCGACGTCGCGACGCTGGAGAAGGTGCTGCTGCAGGGCTCGACGGCGGAGAAGCCGCTGTCCTCGTTGGACGCGTTCGTCGACTGGGCGGGCGCCTACCAGGAGCTGGGGATCACGGAGTTGGTGATCCACTGGCCGGTGCCGGACTCGGTCTTCGCAGCCGACCAGGCCGTCTTCGAGCGGATCGCCACCGAGGGCCTGGCGCAGCTGGGCTGACCCGGCGCGGCGGGCGAAGGGGTGACGGCGGGAAGCGCTAGTCTTTCCGCCGCACCTCACAATCTGATCATGTGTTAAACGGGGGTTCTTTCGCATGTCCACCTTCACCAGAGTGCTCGGTGCCGGCCTGGTCGCCACCGCCGTCCTGGGGCTCTCCGCCTGCGGCCCGGACAACTCCTCGGACCAGGCCGGCGGGAGCGCCTCGGCCGCGCCGACGGCCCCGGCCACCGCGGCCCCGACCGGCGGCGCGACCGGTGGTGCCACCGGCGGCGCGACGGCCAAGCCGGGCGCGAGCGGTCAGCCCGCCGGGACGGCCAAGCCCTCGGGCAAGCCCTCGGCCGGGGAGAGCGGCGAGCCGGAGGGCTTCTGCGACGCCGCGCCGCTGCCCGCCGGCCAGAAGTGGGTCTACCCGGCCAAGGGGACGACCACCACCACGCTGGTCTACAAGGACACCAAGACCGCGTGCGGCGTCAACGACGTCGTCTTCGAGCCGACCGGCGCCGACAAGAACGCGCCGTTCGCGGCGACGGTCAAGGGCCACCTCAACTCGGTCATGGTGCCGTCGAAGGACGTCAACGTCGCCGACCTGGTGAAGCACATCAACGAGTGCCTCGCCGACCCGGTCAGCACCAAGGGCTTCTACCCGTGCTCGGGCGGGGACTACAAGATCGCGATCGACTCCTCGGGCAAGGTCGTCGAGGTCACCGAGCGCGCCCACTCCTGATCGCGGGCCAGGGGAGTCCGCAGCCGTCGGCGCCGACCGCGCGCACGATGACAGCCCGTCAGTCCTGCCGCGGACCCGGTCGCGGGCGGGCTCCCCTGGTGCCCATTGCGGTTCGATCACGGCGTGTCCGATTGATCGTCCGTTGGGCGGGTTGCGGTGATTGATTTCTTTGGCAGAGGTGTGGACCGGCTCTCATAATCCCTGGTAACACGCGCGACGGTCGGCCGGTGAGCCACGGGGGGGTGGCCCGCGAGGGGCCCGTGCGCGACATTCCACATGTCCCGGGGGAGTTCCTTGTCCGCGCCCGAAAACGTGCCGCCCGCCGCCGATCCGGCCCAGGGGGCCCCGTTCGAAACCACCGCCGTACCGGATACCGGTGCCGCACCCGCCCTCGCACCCCACGGGGCCGCCGCACCCGCCTTCGCGCCCGACGGAGGAGCGGCTCCCGCGCGGAAGCTGCCGCGCGCCGTCGGGGTCGCCCTGGCCACCGCGGGCCTGCTCGCCGTGACCGCGACCAGTGCCGCCGTCACCGTGGCCGTCGGCAAGCCGGCCGCCCGGCCGGCCGCCGCCACCGCACCGGCCACCGCCGTCCCGGCGGTGAGCGCGAGCCCGACCGCGTCCGCCTCCGCGACGCCCACGCCCACCGCGGTGCCGACCACCGTGGCACCCGTGCCCAAGCCCGCCAGCACGGTCAAGGGCACCGTCAGCGGCGGCCGCCACGAGGGCGACCTGCGCTACTTCCTGCTCCCGATCCCGGACGGCGGCGAGTCCTACGGACCGGCCGACGGCATGCCGATGACCGACGACGACGTGGCCGACCTCTTCGGCAAGCAGGACGGCATCATGCGGATCCTCAAGTCGTACGGCTACCGCGACGCCGCCACCCGGATGTACCGCACGGCCGACGGCAAGGCCGAGGTGACGGTCACCCTGCTGCACTTCGGATCGGCCACCCAGGCGGGCGACTTCGCGAAGAACTACACCATGAAGCTGGACCCGATCGACATCGACGGGGACCCGGCCGCCCACGGCTACGTGCGCAAGCCCAAGCAGCAGGCCTACACCGGCTCGATGACCGGCATCTCCAGCCAGGGCGACGTGCAGTACACCATCGACGTCGACGTGAAGGGCACCCCGGACAAGGCCCTGCTGAGCGAGCTGATGAAGCGCCAGCGCGAGTGGCTGTCCTCCGGCGGCTGAGCCCCGCCGCCACCCCCGTCCGACGTCACCCTTCCCTTTCTGGAGCCACTCCCGTGACCACCGAACCCGTGGAGCCGTCGCCCGCCGACGCGCCTCCGCCGGCCGTGCCCGCCGTACCCGCGGCGCCGCCGGCCGGTCCCGCCGTGCCCGCTGAGCCGGGGGCCGCACCCGCCGTCGACCTGTTCGCCTTCCCGCCCGTCGGGGCGCCGCTGCCCGTGCCGGTGCCGGTGCGCCGTCCGCGCCGTCCGCGGCCGGTGCTGCTGCTGGTGTCCGGGCTGGTGCTCGGCGCCGTGGTCGGCGGCGCCGCCGGCTACGTGGTCCAGGCGGGCCGCCCGGAGACGCCGCTGCCGCCGATCCAGGTCGCGCTGCCGTCCTACCCGGCGGCGGTGGTGGACCCGGCGGCCGCCGCCGCGGCCGCGCCGAAGCCGCTCGCGATCGACGGCGACCTGCGCAAGCTGCTGATGACCGCCCCGGCCGGCAGCACCGCGTGGGGCGACTACCCGGACACGCCCAGCTGGCTCACCCTCGGCGAGTTCTCCGAGCGGGTCGGCCGGTCGGGCGACGTCTTCAAGCGGCTGAACACCCAGGAGTTCCGGCGCGCCGTCGAGGTCGACTGGAAGAAGGACGGCCTCAAGGTCCGGGTCACGCTGTTCCAGTTCTCGGCCGACCGCGCCGCCGAGGCCAAGGCCCGTGCGGACAGCTACGGGCTCAAGCCGTTCGCCGACGACGCCAACGGGGGCTACGAGGTCGACAGCACCCCCGACTACTGGGCCGAGACCACCGAGCAGTACTACGCCGGAACCGCGGTCGCCCAGCGCGGCACCGTGGTGATGAAGGTCGAGGTCTTCGGCACGCAGCCGGTGGACCCCGAGGTCGTCAAGGGCATGGCCAAGCAGCAGTGGGAGCGGCTGGTATGAGCGACAGCACCGTGACCGGGGCCACGGCCCCCGAGCCGACGTCCGGGCCGACGTCCGAGCCGACACCGGCCGTCGAGCCCGCGGCGCCCGCCGCCGACGCGGCCGTGACCGCCGTCGACCCGACGCCGCCCGCCGCCGAGCAGGCCCCGTCGGCCCCCGCGCCGTCCTCCCGCCGGTTCCTGCGCGCCACCGGGGCGACGGTGGCGGCCGCCCTGGTCGGCGTGGTGATCGGCATCGGCATCATCAAGACGCAGTACGACGACCCCGCGCCGGTCACCGCCGCCGGGCCGACGGCCGCGCCCGCCCCGAGCGCCGGCGCCACCCCCTTCGGCGCCAAGGCCAACGGCAACCACTTCGGCTCGCTGCGCGACCTGCTGCTGCCCGTCCCGGCCGGCTACGCGCTCGGCCCCGACGAGGGCGGCTACGGCAACGACACCGAGCTGAGCACGGACCAGCTCTCCGCCGAGCTGGACAACGACCTCCAGCAGATCCCCAAGGACAAGCGGGACAAGCTCCGCCAGTACTGGGAGGGCCTGCACATCAGGGGCACCGGCGTGCGCACCTACAAGGCCTCGGCGAACGACCTGGTCATCGGCATGAAGCTGCGCCAGTTCAACCAGCAGGAGGTGCAGAAGGAGAACGAGTACACGGCCGTGTTCACGGGCGACACCGGACTCTTCCGCATCGGCCCCGCCGTCCCGAACCACCCCGAGGCGCACTGCTACCTGATGCCGGCCCCGCCATCCGCGCCGATCGACTACCTGGAGTGCTCGGCCGCCGAGGGCGACCTCCTGGTGATCATGACCGCCGAGGGCGTGGCACCGCTGCCCAAGGACCGGATCGTCGCCTTCTTCACCCAGCAGCTCGACCGCCTCGCCAGCCCGGGAGCGTCCGCATGACCGACAGCGCCACCCCGAACGACAGCGCCACCCCGAACGACGGCGCGGCCACCCCGGCCGAGGCGCCCGTCACCCCGCCGGCCCCGGTCGGCGCCCCCGCCGCCCCGCCGGCCCCGGCCGGTGAGGCGCCGAACCCGTTCGCGCCGCCCGCGCCCGGGGCCGTGCCCTTCGCCCTGCCCGCACCCGAGCCGCTGAGCCCCGAGGAGCTCGCCGCCCGCCGCACCCGCCGGCGCAAGGCGGCGCTGCGCTGGGGCGCGGCCGTCCTGGTCTGCGCGCTGGCCGGTACGGGTGCCGCGGTGGCCGTCATGGCCCCCGACCGCACCGACCTGCCCGGCCTGGCCACCGCGCCGGACGGCCGCTACACCTTCCCGGCCCTGGCCCTGCCGCCGCTGCCCTCCGGCAAGGCGGCGCCCAGGCAGAACAAGAGCCGCCACGCGGCCGACCTGCGGTACCTGCTGCTGCCCGTCCCCAAGGAGGCCGGCGGCTCGCTGGCGCCGGTGGTCTTCCCGACCCCGACCCCGTCCGCGACCCCCTCCGCGACCCCGTCCGCCACCGCGACCGCGACCGCGTCCGCGTCCCCCTCCGCGAGCCCGTCGGCCTCGCCGGGCGCCTCCGGCAGCCCCGCGGCGGGCCCGTCCGCCGCCGACTGGGTCCCCTGCGACGCGCTGGCCGGTGAGCAGAAGGAGGAGGCGAAGGTGCGCGCCCTGCTGCTGCAGGCCGCCTGCCGGGCCGCCACCGCCCGGGAGTGGACCGCGACCGACGGCACCCGGACCCGGATCCGGCTGCTCTCCTTCGGCTCCTCCAGCGAGGCCTGGGACGTCTTCTCCGGCCTGCGCGCCAACGGCGAGGCGAAGGACACCCCCGGTCTCAGGACCGGCTCGACCGACGGCTGGGACTCGGTCTCCGGCGTCGACCTCGCCCTCCGCGAGACCCGGGCCACCGGGGAGGGCGACGGGCCGACCGCCCGGGTGGCGTACCTGTCGGCGGGGGACGTCGTCGCGGTGGTCACCATGACCAACCCCAAGGGCGTGAAGACCGCGGCCTTCCGCCAGGTCGTCACCCTCCAGTCCGACCTGCTGGCCTGACGGCCCCCCGGGCGGCGGCACGCCTCGTGCCGCCCGCCCGGGGCCCGCGGCACACCTCCTAGGCGAACCGCACCGGGGTGGCCGGCCAGTCGACCGGGGCGGTGCACCCGAGCACACCGCCGGCCGCGCGCCGGGCGCTGTCGGTGGCGAGCGCGGCCCAGGCCTCCGCGGTCCACCGGGGTGCGGGCGACCGCGGCGCCTCGCCCGAGGCCTGGTACGGGCCGGCCTGCACGGTGAAGTAGAGCGGCTTGCCGGACTTCGCGTAGGTGCCGTCACAGCGGAAGGTCAGCCGGGCACCCCAGCGGGTGACCGTGCTGTGCTCGCCGAAGCCGAGCGCGAACACCGGCTCGCCGGCCGGCGGGGCCGGGGCCTGGAGGCCGCCGCCCGGAGTCTCGCTGCCGGTCAGCCGCACGCTGAGGCCGGGGCCCTGCTTGGCCTCGGCCGTGCAGTCCAGCAGCTGCAGCCCGGGCTGCTGGGCCGCGTCGAGCTGCTTGTCCAGCTTGAACGCCGGGCCGGCGCCCTCGTCCAGCAGCGCCCCGGCGCGTTCGGTGCCGACCACCCCGTCGCAGGCGGTGCCCCCGCCCGCGGCGGCCTTGCCGGAGCCGCCGCTGCCGCACCCGGCCAGGCCGAGGGCGGCGGCCAGCGCGAGGCCGGCCACCGCCGTCCGGCGTGCTGCCCCGGTCATCCGGAGACCTTCCCGTTGGAGCTCTGGTCGCTGTTGGAGCCGTCGGTGTAGCCGTTGAGGGCCTGGTCGCCGGCGCCGTCGGCCAGCCGCCGGACGTCCTCCGGGCTGAGCCTGGTGCCGTTGGCGGCGTCGATGACGGCCTGCTCGGCGCCGAGCGCGGTGCCCTCGCGGCCCTCGGCGACGTAGTCGCGGCCCTCCTGGCGGCCGTCCTCGGTGGTGTCGCGCTCGTTGGCCTTGACCACGCTGTCGGTGATCTCCTCGATCAGGAAGTCGGCGGCCTCGCCCGCGATCGGCACCTTCTCGGTGACGGCGCCGATGGTGGTGGTGAAGGCCGTCTTGGCGTAGCCGGCGTTCTTCTCCAGCGCCTCGTTGTACTCCTTGTCGGAGGTGGCGTGCTCGGTGTGGACCTCGTGGATCCGGGCCTCGTTGAGGATGCCGCTGATGACGCCGCCGGCCCGCGAGGTCGAGTTGATGTCGGCCTCCAGCCGGGGGAAGTCCGCCCCGTTCTCGATGTGGCCGCGCACCACCGCGGTGGAGTAGGCCTGGTTGGCGTTGGCCACGGCGGCGTACGCGTCCGGGTCGCGGCCGAGCGCGTCCAGCAGGCCCTGGACCGACGAGCCCTTGAGGTTCGCCGCGACCCCGTTCACCGGCAGGTCGTCCTTGTGCGGGGAGAGCGCGCGCTGGACGTCGCCGATGTAGTCGGCGGACATGTGCCCGAGGCTGTCCCGCAGCGGGGCGAACTTCGCGTCCCCACCCTTGACGTCGTCGAGGACGCCGCCGTTGCCGTGGTTGCCGAAGGTCTCCACGACCTTGTTCATCACGGCGGCCTGGTCGGCGGTGTGGGGCTTGGGCGCGGTGGAGTGGTCGTCGTACGGCCGGCCGGTGGTGGCCGCCTCCAGGGCGTGGCCGAGCGCGTCCGGGCCGCTCTTCATGCCCGCCTGGCGCAGCTCGTTCTTCTGCGAGACGGTGTCCGGCGTGTACTCCTTCTCGTGCGTGAAGTAGTCGAGGTAGTCGGCCGGCTTGACCTTGCCGTTCGGGTTGACGGTGCCGTCGGTGTTGTACGCGGTCGGCGCGTCGTGGAAGAACTTGGTGGCCGCCTCGGGGCTGTGGCCGAGCGCCTCCAGGATCGCCGTGGTCGGCTCGAAGCCCGAACCGCCCTCCGCGCCCAGCAGGTTGAAGCCGCGCCGGTCGCTGCGCGGGCCGTACACCGGGGCCGGCCAGTACTTCTCGTCGGTGTCCAGCTGGGTGATGTGCTCGGCGATCGGGTTGAGGAAGTGCGGGTCGTAGTCGCCGGTGCGCAGGATGCCGGAGAGCACCTGGTAGCCGTAGGGCGCGTAGTCCAGGCCGCTCTGCCGGTAGGGCCTGTCCCACAGCGGCTCGGCGCCGGCCTTGCGCAGGTCGGCGGCCCACTGGTCGGGCAGGTGCGGCACGTTGCCCGGGCGGGTGGCGGTGGCCAGGTTGAGGCCGAGGTTCTTCTGCAGCTCCTGGTACTGCTTCCAGCGGGCGTCGCCGGCGCCGTTGAACTGCGACTCGTCGCCGACCATGCTGTTCCAGGCCTGCAGCGTCCCCTTCGGGCCGAGGTCCTGGTAGAAGCGGGTGGAGAACAGCGGGCCGTTCTGGTTGGCCGCCAACAGCGAGTTCAGCTCGGTGAGTTCGGCGTCGGAGATCTTGCCGCCCTTGCCCGCGAGCTGGGCCGCGCGGATCCCGTCCGCGTCCGGCCCGGCGCCGACGGCCTTGGCGTTGAAGGACTTCACGCTGTCGGTGGTGGCGTCGGAGCGCAGCGCCCAGGCGGCCCGCTCGTCGGCGGCGGTGGCCTCCTCGACGGCGGCGTCGATGGCCTTCCGGGCGGCCTCGGCCTTGGTGCGGTTCTCCTTAGTTGTAGGCCTGGAGGGCGTCCTGGTCGTGCCGGGTGGCGTTGTCGGCCGGTGGCCAGCTGACCGTGCCGTCGGAGCTGACGGTCAGTCCGTCGCCCTGGGCGGCGGCCACCGCCTCGTCCAGCTTGGACTTGGCGGCCTTGAAGTCGTTGCCGGCGTCGCGGAAGACCGAGGCGATGGCGGTGGCCTCGGTGACGGCGGCGCTGATCTGCTCGTTGACGCGCTGGAGTTTGGGCCGGGCCTGGTCGGCCGCGGGGCCGGTCCAGTTGGCGGCGTTGACCTTGCCGATCACCGCGCCGTCCCAGTCCGAGTCCATGGCCTGGAGTCTCTTGACCACGTCGTCCCAGGCGGTGGCGGCCTCGCCGAGGACGTCCAGCTCGGCGGTGCTCAGTTCGTGGAAGTCGACCATCTCGTCCGCCCCCCTCAGGCGCCCATGTCGTGCTTGACGCCCGATTCGTTGTTCCTGTAGTTCGCGGCGCTCTGCCGCAGTGCCTGGGTGACCTCGCCGATCGTGGCGTTGAGCGCGGCGATCTGCTGGTCCCAGGTGGACGCGGTCTGCGCGGCGGCCTTGCCGGTGCTCCAGTTGGCGAGCGAGGCGGACACCTTGGAGGTCTCGTCGTCCGCGGCCCGGCCGTCGCCGTTGACCCGGCCGTGGATCTCGTCGGACGCGTTGGCGGCGCCGCCCAGCTTCTCCGGGTCGACCCCGACCGTCCCGCCGCCGTCGCCGGGGGCGTTGGAGGAGTTGCGCCGCGCGTGGGCGGTCTCCTGCTGATGTGCCTTGACCGTCAGATTGCCTGCGGGGTCGTAGGCCCAAGGGTTCATCATGCGGTCGAACTCGGTTGCGCGGTCGGTCACGTGTCCAACTCCCTCCGGCCGGGGGTTGTCGGCCTGGCGGCCCCGTCGAGAATTCGACCAGGGTACAAAAGCGCCGCCGCTGCCGACCCCTAGGGGATCACCGGTGGATGTCATACCGCAGCACCATGCCGGGCTCGTCATTCGAGCTCATGGCCTGCACACGACGCGCACACTACGGTGAGGGACGTGTCCACTGTCATCAAGACGGACGGCCTCACCAAGAGGTTCCCCCGGGTCACCGCCCTCGATCGGCTCACCGTTGAGGTGGAGCCCGGGGTGGTCGGCCTGGTGGGGGCGAACGGGGCGGGCAAGTCCACACTCATCAAGATCCTGCTCGGGCTGGCCCCCGCGACCGCGGGTACCGGCCGGGTGCTCGGGCTGGACGTCGCCACCCAGGGCTCCGAGATCCGCGAGCAGGTCGGCTACATGCCGGAGCACGACTGCCTGCCGCCGGACGTCTCGGCGACCGAGTTCGTGGTGCACATGGCGCGGATGGCCGGGCTGCCGGCCGCGGCCGCCCGGGAGCGCACGGCCGACACGCTCCGGCACGTCGGCCTGTACGAGGAGCGGTACCGGCCGATGGGCGGGTACTCGACCGGCATGAAGCAGCGGGTGAAACTGGCCCAGGCGCTGGTGCACGACCCGAAGCTGGTCCTGCTGGACGAGCCCACCAACGGGCTGGACCCGGCCGGCCGGGACGACATGCTGGCGCTGATCCGCCGGGTGTACACCGACTTCGGCATCTCGGTCCTGGTCACCACCCACCTGCTCGGCGAGCTGGAGCGCACCTGCGACCACCTGGTGGTGATCGACGGCGGCCGGCTGCTGCGCTCCTCCTCCACCGCCTCCTTCACCGGTGCGACGGCGACCCTCGCCGTCGAGGTGACGGACTTCCCGGACGGCCACGCCGCGGTCGGCGGCGGCGCCGACGCGAGCGCCCCCGACGCGAGCGCCGCCGTGCACGGGCGGCTGGCCGCCGCCGGGCTGGCGGTGGAGACGGACGGCCCGCGGACCCTGCTGGTCCGGCTCGCGGGTGACGACACGTACGACGCGATCCGCGACGCGGTCGCGGACCTCGGCCTCGGGCTGGTCCGGCTGGAGCAGCGCCGTCACCGGGTCGCCGAGCTCTTCACCGGTACCGGTGACGGCCCCACCGACCCCACCACCGAGCACCAGGGAGGTGCCGCAGATGCCGCTGCCTCCTGAGACCGGGTCCGCCGACACCGGCGTCATCCACGACATCGGCTACCGCGGCTACACCGGCCCCCGGCTGGGCCGCTCCTACGCGACCCGCTCGCTGTTCACCCAGAGCCTGCGCGCCGCGTACGGGCTCGGCCGCTCGGGCAAGTCCAAGGTGCTGCCGATGCTGGTACTCGGGGCGGCCGTCGCGCCCGCCGCGATCATGGTGGCGATCACCCTGGTCACCAAGCAGGACGACCTGCCGGTCGACTACCCCCAGTACCTGAGCGTGGTCGGGCTGGTCGTCTCGATCTTCCTCGCCTCGCAGGCGCCCGTGCTGTTCTCCCGGGACCTCCGGCACCACACCGTCCCGCTCTACTTCTCCCGCCCGATCACCCGGGCCGACTACGTCCGGGCCAAGTTCGCCGCGATGGCCTCCGCCCAGCTGCTGCTGATGGTCGCCCCGCTGCTGGTGCTCTACGCCGGCGCGCTGCTCGGCGGGCTGGGCCTCGGCCACCAGACCGCGCACTTCCTGTACGGGCTGGCCGCAGCGGTGCTGTACGCCCTGGTGCCGACCTCGGTGGCGGTGGTGATCGCCGCGGCCACGCCGCGCCGCGGCTTCGGGGTGGCCGCGATCATGGGCTACCTGGCGGTCAGCACCGCGGTGGTCGGGATCGTCACCGGCATCAGCCGGGGCGTCTCGTCCGCCGTGCCGGACTCCGCCCAGTGGATCACGCTGCTCTCGCCCGGCGGGCTCGTGGAGAGCCTGACCAACGAGCTGTTCGACCTCGGCAGCGGTCCGGAGCGGATGCACGCGCCCGGCGCCCTCGGCGTGCTCGTCTTCACCGCCACCGCGGCCGCGATGGTGGCCGGCTCGTACGCGCTGCTGCTGCGCCGCTACCGCAGCATCTGACCACCACCACCTGAGAGGGCGTCATGGCCACCATCAGCATCGACCAGGTCTCGCGTTGGTTCGGCAACGTGGTCGCCGTCAACGACGTCAGCATGACGATCGGTCCCGGCATCACCGGGCTGCTCGGGCCCAACGGCGCGGGCAAGTCCACCCTCATCCACATGATGAGCGGCTTCCTCGCCCCCTCCAGCGGGGCGGTCACCCTGGACGGCGCACCGATCTGGCGCAACCAGGAGGCGTACCGGCAGATCGGGCTCGTCCCCGAGCGCGAGTCGATGTACGACTACCTGACCGGCTGGGAGTTCGTCCTCGCCAACGCCGAACTGCACGGCCTCGCCGACCCCGGCGCCGCCGCCCGGCGGGCGCTGGACCTGGTCGAGATGGCGTACGCCCAGGAGCGGAAGACCGGCACCTACTCCAAGGGCATGAAGCAGCGGGTCAAGATGGCCTCCGCGCTGGTCCACGACCCGGCGGTGCTGCTGCTCGACGAGCCGTTCAACGGCATGGACCCGCGCCAGCGGCTCCAGCTGATGGAGCTGCTGCGCCGCTTCGGCGCCGACGGCCGGACGGTGCTCTTCTCCTCGCACATCCTGGAGGAGGTCGAGCAGCTGGCCCGGCACATCGAGGTGGTGGTGGCCGGCCGGCACGCCGCGTCCGGGGACTTCCGGAAGATCCGCCGGCTGATGACCGACCGCCCGCACCGCTACCTGGTCAGCTCCAGCGACGACCGCCGGCTGGCGGCCGCGCTGATCGCCGACCCCTCCACGGCCGGCATCGAGGTGGACCGGCAGGCCCTGCCGGACGGCGGCTCCGGCGAGGGTGCCCTGCGCATCCAGGCGGTGGACTTCCAGGGCTTCACCACCCTGCTGCCGAAGGTCGCCCGGCAGGCGGGCATCCGGCTGTACACCGTCGCACCGGCGGACGAGTCGCTGGAGAGCGTCTTCTCGTACCTCGTCTCCGCGTAGCAGAGCCCCCCGCGACCAGCACCCCCGCGACCAGCACCCCCGACACCAGCACTCCGCGACCGGCACCCCGTCGGACGCCACCCCGGAACCGGACCCAGGAAGGCCGACCACACCATGAACCCGACCGTCGCCAGGCTGACGCTGCGCGGCCTGCTGGGCCGCCGCCGCGGCATCCTGCTGCTGGTGGTCCCCGCCCTGCTCCTGCTCGTCTCGGCGATCGCCGCCGGCTCCAGCGGGGACCGGCACGACCTGGCCGTCAAGATCCTCGGCCAGCTGGGCCTCGGCACCCTGCTGCCGATCCTCGGCCTGGTCGTCGGCACCGGCGCCATCGCCACCGAGATCGACGACGGCTCGATCGTCTACCTGCTCGCCAAGCCGCTGCCCCGGTGGAAGATCATCACCACCAAGCTGGCCGTCGCGGTCGGCACCACCTGGGTGTTCGCGGCCGTCCCGACCCTGCTGGCCGGCCTGCTGCTGTACGGCACCCGGGACGGGCTGGCGCTCGGCTACACCGTCGCCACCCTGGTGGCCGGCGCCGCGTACAGCGCGCTCTTCCTGCTGCTCGGCGTGGTCACCCGGCACGCGGTGGTGGCCGGGCTGGCGTACGCGCTGGTCTGGGAGTCGCTGATCGGCAACTTCGTCGAGGGCGCCCGGACGCTGAGCATCCAGCAGTGGGGGCTCTCGGTGGGCCGGGCGGTGGCCGGGGACGGCGCGATCACCGCGGACGTCGGGCTCGGCGTGGCCGTGCCGCTGCTGCTGGCGCTCACCGCGGCCGCGACCGTGCTGGCCGCGGTGAAGCTGGCCGGACTGACCCTGGCCACCGAGGAGTGACGCCCCGGGGCCGGGGCGGCCGCCGGGGCGCGTCCGGTCAGAGCGTCCGGTTGCGCCCCGCGCCCCAGCCGGCCGCGGCGACCACGCCGGCCAGGACCAGCATCAGCGCCAGCGGGGTGGTCCAGTCGCCGGTCAGCTGGTGCAGCGCCCCCGCGCCGACCGGGCCGGCCGCCGCCACCAGGTAGCCGACCGCCTGCGACATGCCGCCCAGCCGGGCGGCGCCGGCGACGCTGTCGGTCCGCAGCACGATGAAGGCGAGGCCGAGGCCCAGCGAACCGCCCTGGGCGACGCCCAGGATGGTGGCGGCCACCCAGGCGCCGGGCACCGGGGCGATCAGCAGGACGGCGATGCCGAGCGCGTTCAGCCCGGCCATCACCACGGCCAGCGCCCGCTGCCGGGTCATCCGGCCCGCCAGCAGCGGCACCAGGAAGGCGCCGGCCACCTGGACCAGGTTGGAGAAGGCGAAGACCAGGCCGGCCTCGCCGCGGTCCATGCCGTGGTCGGCCAGGATGGTCGGCATCCACGCGACCAGGGTGTAGACCAGCAGCGACGAGATGCCCATGAAGAGGCTGATCTGCCAGGCCAGCGGGGTCCGCCAGAGGCTCGTGACCGGCCGCGCCGCCGGTGCCGCCGGTGCCGCCTGGGCCGCCGCGGTCACCTGCACCCGTTCCTGCCGCGAACGCAGCACCTGCGGCAGCCAGGCCACCGCGGCGACCAGTGCCAGCAGCGACCAGGCGCCCAGCGAGGCCTGCCAGCCGCCCCCGAGGGCGTGCTCCAGCGGCACCGACGTCCCGGCCGCCAGCGTCGCGCCGACCAGCATGGTGGTCGAGTAGACGCCGGTCATCGCCGCCGCCCGGCCCGGGAACTCGCGCTTCACCAGGCCCGGCATCGAGACGTTCAGCACCGCGATCGCCACGCCGATCACCACGCAGCCCGCGTACAGCGCCGCCACCGAGGGCAGCACCCGCAGCAGGACGCCCGCGCCGAGCACCAGCACCGCGCCCAGCACCACCCGCTCGGTGCCGAACCGCCGGGTCAGCCGCGGGGTGAGCGGGGCGCCGACGCCCTGGAACAGCACCGGCACGGTGGTGATCAGGCCGCTCGCGGTGGCGGAGAGGCCGAAGGTGTGCTGGATCTCGGCGACCATCGGCGACACCGCGGCCAGGCAGGCGCGCATGTTGAGCGCGACCAGCACGATGCCGGTCAGCAGCAGCGCGGGGTGGGCCAGCCGGGCGCGGACCGGGGGGACGACGGAGGACGTGGTGACAACCGGCTGCTGGGCACGGGTGACTGCCATGAGGACGTGCTGCTCTTTCGTGGAATGAGGGGGGCGGACGGCGGAAGGGGCTCGTGGCCGCTTACTTCCGGGCCGCGATGGCCGCGAGGAGCTGCTCGACGGCCGCGGTGGGCTCGGCGAGCAGCGCCCGGCACGCCGCCTCGGCGCGGTCCGGGTCGCCGCTCTCGATCGCGTCCACCAGCGCCTCGTGGGTAGCCACGACCACCTCGGGCATCTCGTGGTCCCCGAAGGCCGTCCGCATCGACTCGCGCACCGAGGCGCCGAAGTAGCGGTACACCTCGGCGAGCGCCGGGTTGTGCGCGGCCTCGACCACGGCGGTGTGGAACTCGAGGTCGTGCTCGACGGTCGCCTCGCGGCCGGCCCGCTCGGGGTGCGCCGCGATCACCTCGGCCTCGCGGGCCAGCGCGGCCCGCATCCGGACGATGTCCTCGGGCGTGTGCCGCAGCGCGGCCAGCCGGGCGCCCTCGGCCTCCAGGGCCGCGCGGACCTCCAGCACGTCCCGGACGCCGGACCGCTGCACGCCCCGCAGGACGGAGGCCGGGTCGCTGGTGCTGCGGACGAAGGTGCCCTCGCCCTGCCGGGAGACCAGCATGCCGGCGTGCACCAGCACCCGGATCGCCTCCCGGACGGTGTTCCGCCCGACCTGCAGCTGCTCGGCCAGCTCGTGCTCGGTGGGGATCCGTGCGCCGACCGGCCAGGTCCCCGCCGCCAGCTGCTCGCGCAGCTGGTCGATCGCGGTGTCCACCAGCGAGCGCCGCCCGGCGGCGTGCAGCGTGCGGTTGCCGTCGGCGCTGGTCATGGCGGCTTCCTCCGGGGTTCGTCGGCCGGTCATCGGTCATCCTACAACTGTCTTGCCCGGTCATCCTACAACTGGCGCTGGACCATCGGTGAACAGCGCGGGAACCGTCCGGGCCCGGCCCGCGTTCCTCCCGACGACTTCGGTCCACCCCCTATTTCGAGGAGAGCGCCCGATGGTGTTCAAGAAGCTGCTCGGTGCCCTGGGCGTCGGCGGTCCCGGTGTCGACACGGTGCTGACCACGCCGGTGGTCCAGCCCGGCGGTACGTTGCAGGGCACGGTCGAGCTGTCCGGGGGGACGGTCGAGGCGGACATCCGGGGGATCACCCTGACGCTGGTCGCGCGGGTGGAGATCGAGCACGAGGAGGGCGAGAGCACCGGGCTGTACCCGTTCGCGCGGTTCTCGGTCACCGCCCCGCTGGTGCTGGCGCCCGGCGAGAACCGGTCGATCCCGTTCGCCGTCCAGGTGCCCTGGGAGACGCCGGTGACCAGCGTCGCCGGTCAGCACCTGCACGGCATGCAGCTCGGCGTGCGGACCGAGGTGGACATCGCGGGCGCGCTCGACAAGGGCGACTCCGACCCGCTGGGGGTCGAGCCGCTGCCGGTCCAGCACCGGATCCTGGACACCCTGCTGCAGCTGGGCTTCCGCTTCCGCTCGGCGGACCTGGAGGCCGGCCACATCCGCGGCACCGGGCAGACGCTGCCGTTCTACCAGGAGATCGAGTTCTCCCCGGCGCCGCAGTACGCGCACGCCTGCAACTCGCTGGAGGTCAGCTTCGTCACCACCCCGCACCGGGTCGAGGTGGTGCTGGAGGCCGACAAGCGCGGCGGACTGTTCGGCCACGGCGGCGACGTGATCCGCACCCACGTGGTCGAGCACGGCCAGGCCGGCCAGGACCTCACCGGTCTGGTCGACGGCTGGATCCGCGCGGCGCTCTGACGCCGCGGGGCGGCCCCGGGGTGCGGAAGCCCCGGGGCCGGGGGGCCGGGCCCGGGGCCGGTGCCGTGGGGCCCGGTGCCGTGGGGCCCGGTGTCGTGCGGGCCGGGGGCCCGCTCAGCCGTAGGAGACGTTGCTGCAGATGTCGTCGTCGGCCGAGCGGGCCTCGCTGACCACCTCGGAGGGCAGCGGGGCCGGCGCCGCCGGGGCGCCGCCCGCGGCGGGGGCGGCGGCGGCGTTGGCCGCCGCGTAGTCCTTGCCGAGCACGAGGCTGATCCCGGCCGCCGAGGTCGGCGTCAGGGTGGCACCCGGGAACAGCGCCGCGACCTTCTCCGCGTTGGCCTTCTGCCCGCTGCCGTACTCGACCGTGGTGGTCGCCTTGTTGGTGTTCTTGGCCGTGGCGACGCCGGTGACGGTGACCTTGGCGGCCTTGAGCGTCTCGGCGGCCTTGCCGGCCAGGCCGTTGGCGGTGGTCCCGTTGAAGACCGCGACCTTGACCGGGGTGTCCACGGGGGCCGGCGCGGGCGGCGCCGCCGGCGTCGTCTCGGGCGCGGCCGGCGGGGTCTGCGGCGCGTCGTCCTGCTTGCCGGTGGCGTCCTGGCCGTCGATGGTCCGGTCGGCCAGCAGGGTCTTCCAGAGGTTGTCGACGGCCGGGTGGACCAGGTCGATCCGGGGGCCGTTGTAGCGCCAGGGCGCGGTGAGGAACTTGACGTCGTGCAGGTCGATGTTCTTCATCGACAGCGCGAAGTCCATCAGCTTCTTGGCCGAGTCCAGCCCCGGGTCGACCGTCATCGACTTGGTGGCCGCGTCGGCCAGCGGCAGCAGCGTGGTCGGGCTCAGGCCCTCGCCCTTGACCTTGGCCATCATCGAGGCGAGGAACGCCTGCTGCCGCTTCATCCGGCCGACGTCCGAGTCGTCGCCGATGCCGTGCCGGAGCCGGACGTAGTCCAGCGCCTTCTGGCCGGAGACCTTCTGCTTGCCCTTGGGCAGGACGATCTTGCCCTTCTTGCCCAGGTTGGGGTTGATGTTCCCCTCGTAGATGTCGTTGGGCAGGCAGACGTCGACCCCGTCCACGGCCTGGGTCATCGCCGCGAAGCCCTCGAAGTTCACCTCGATGGTGTGGTCGACCCGGATGCCGGTGAGCTTCTCGACGGTGTTCTGCGTGCAGGCCGGGTTGCCGGCCTCGGTGTTGCCCACCGAGAACGCCGAGTTGAACATCTGCCCGGCCCTCTCCTCGGTCCACTTCCCGTTCGGCAGCTTGCAGCGGGGGATGGTGACCAGGGCGTCGCGCGGGATCGAGATGCCGACGGCGTGCTTGTGGTCGGCGTAGACGTGCAACAGGATCGTGGTGTCCGAGCGGGCGCCGTCCTCGTCGCCGCCGCCGAGGTCGCTGTTCTTGCCGGCGCGCGAGTCCGAGCCGATCAGCAGGACGTTCACCGGCTTGTTGCCGTTGGCGTCGGCCTGGGCCTCCGGCGGACGGTCGGTGGCGATGGCGTCGCTGTCGAAGGACTTGATGTTGCCGTTGAGCTTGTAGTAGATCACGCCGCCGGTGCCCGCCAGCAGGACCAGGACGCCGGCCACCGACCAGGCGACGATCTTCTTGACGTTCTTCTTGGGCTTGCGGCTGTTGCGCGCGGCCGCCCGCCCGCCCGCCGCGGTGCCCTCGCGGCCGCCGTCGGACCGGCCACGGCCGCCGCCCTTGCCCTGGGCGGCCCGGCGGGCCTCGGCCCGGCCACCGGGACGCGGCGCGGGGACCCGGCCGCTCGCGTCGGCCGGCCGCTCGGTGCGCACACCGCCGCGCGAACCGCCGTCGGCGCGCCGCCGCCCGTCCGCCCCCGACGTGCTCTCGTCCCTCTGGCCTGACATGCGCGTACCTCTCAGCGGCGGATGCAGCAATCCTGTCCGGGTCCGGGGGTACGGCCCGGGGTCCGCCGGGAGCACCGCACAGGGGCACCGCACCAGGAGACGCGGAGCTTCAGCGGAGCATACAAACTCTTCCTGTGACGGTCAGCATCCGGGTGCCGCCGGAACGACCGGAGACCCGGCCGGTGGCCGGTCCGCCGGAGACGCCACGGCCCCCGCCGCGCCCCGGATCCCGGCTCAGGACACCGGGTAGAGCCGCTCCAGCACGGCGGCGACGCCGTCCTCGTCGTTGCTGACGGTGACCTCGTCGGCGACCGCGAGCAGTTCCTCGTGCGCGTTGGCCATCGCGACGCCGTGCGCGGCCCAGCCGAACATCGGCACGTCGTTGGGCATGTCCCCGAAGGCGATGGTGTCGGCGGCCCGGACGCCCAGCCGGCGGGCGGCGACGGCCAGCCCGGTGGCCTTGGAGAGGCCGAGCGGCAGCAGCTCGACGATGCCGGCACCGGCCATCACCACGCCGACCAGGTCGCCGGCCACCCGGCGGGCGGTCTCGGCGAGGAGGTCGTCGGTCAGCCCGCGGTGCTGGATGTACAGCTTGCTGAGCGGGGCGAGGAACAGCTCGTCCTTGGCGACCCGGACCACCGGCAGGTCGGAGCCGATCAGCAGTTCGTAGCCGGGCCCGGCCAGCACCTCGCCGTCCAGGCCGTCCTGGTTGGCGGCGACGGCCAGCGGGCCGGTCTCCGCCTCGATCTTGGCGATGGCCAGCGCGGCCAGCCGGCGGTCCAGGGTGAGCGAGGTGAGCAGCTTGTGCGCGCCGGCGTCGTAGACCTGGGCGCCCTGTCCGCAGACCGCTATCCCGTGGTAGCCGATCTCGTCGAAGACCGGACGGGCCCAGGCGGCCGAGCGCCCGGTGACGATGATGTGCAGCGCCCCGGCACCGGTGGCCGCGGCCAGCGCGGCGCGGGTGCGCCCGGAGACGGTCTCCTCGCTGGTCAGCAGCGTGCCGTCCAGGTCGGTGGCGACCAGCTTGAAGGGCAGGCCGCCGCCGTCGGCGGGGGAGACCGGGCTGGGGCTGGGGCTGCTCATGGGCCGTGCGTCTCCCGGGAGTTGCTTTCGGGGCGGTGGTGCGGGCGGTGCAGGTGCCGGCGGCACCGGTGGTCCGGTGCCGCCGGGACGGCTACTTGACGGGCTCCAGGACGGAGCGCCCGCCGAGGTACGGCCGCAGCGCCTCCGGCACGACGACCGAGCCGTCGGCCTGCTGGTGGTTCTCCAGGATCGCCACGATGGTGCGCGGGACGGCGACCAGGGTGCCGTTCAGCGTGGCCAGCGGGCGGACCTTGCCCTCCTCGCGCATCCGGATGGAGAGCCGGCGGGACTGGTACTCGGTGGTGTTCGAGGTCGAGGTGACCTCGCGGTACTTGCCCTGGGTCGGGATCCACGCCTCGATGTCGAACTTGCGCGCGGCCGAGGAGCCGAGGTCGCCGGAGGCGACGTCGATCACCCGGTACGGCAGCTCCAGGGCGTTCAGGAAGTCCTTCTCCCACTGGAGCAGGCGGCGGTGCTCGTTCTCGGCGTCCTCGGGCGAGGTGTAGACGAACATCTCCACCTTCTCGAACTGGTGGACGCGGATGATCCCGCGGGTGTCCTTGCCGTAGGTGCCGGCCTCGCGGCGGAAGCAGGACGAGTAGCCGGCGTACCGCAGCGGCAGCTTCTCGGCGTCGATGATCTCGTCCATGTGGTACGCCGCGAGCGGGACCTCGCTGGTGCCGACGAGGTAGCGCTCCTCCTCTTCGAGGAAGTACACGTTCTCGGCGGCCTGGCCGAGGAAGCCGGTGCCGTCCATGGCGGCCGGGCGGACCAGGGCCGGGGTGATCATCGGGATGAAGCCGGCCGCGGTGGCCTGGGCGACGGCCATGTTGACCAGGGCGAGCTCCAGCAGCGCGCCGACACCGGTCAGGTAGTAGGACCGCGCGCCGGCGACCTTGGCGCCGCGCTCGGTGTCGATCGCGCCGAGGATCTGCCCCAGCTCGACGTGGTCGCGGGGCTCGAAGCCCTCGGCGGCGAAGTCGCGCGGGGTGCCGATCTCCTCCAGCGTGACGAAGTCCTCCTCGCCGCCGACCGGGGCGGCCGGGTCGATGAGGTTCGCCAGCGAGCGGAGCAGGCGCTCGGCCTCGTCCTTGGCCGCGCCCTGCTCGGCGTCGGCGGCCTTGACCTCGGCGGCCAGCTCCTTGGTGCGCTGGAGCAGGGCGGCCTTCTCGTCGCCCTGGGCCTTGGCGACCAGCTTGCCGAGCGTCTTCTGCTCGTTGCGGAGTTCGTCGAAGCGACTGCCCGAGGACCGGCGCCGCTCGTCGGCGGAGAGGAGGGCGTCGACCAGGTCGACGTCCTCGCCACGGACGCGCTGCGAGGCGCGCACTCGGTCAGGGTCCTCACGGAGCAGGCGAAGGTCAATCACGGGCCCAAGCCTACCGGGCGGGGGCCCTTCCACCGTTACGGGTTTTCCCCTGGGGATAACTCCCCGGAGCCTGTGGATAACCGGTGCGGGGGACGATCCGGTGTGAGGTTATCCACAGGCGGCCCCGGTGGGCTGTGGACGGTCGGGCTCCCGGGAGGGGTGACGCGCGGAACCGCGGAATTGAGGTTTCAAACCTCATTTGACCTTCCCGAGTGAGGGAATTGAAGCACTCGGACGGGTGATTTGCTGGCACACGGGTGACTCTGGCCCGATTAGTCATCTCTGCGACGCTAACCGATGATCCGACCGAAACCTGCAGTGGCTATACCGGTTTGTCGACTCGTCCCCAGGTCTGTGGATAACTCCGGGCTGTGGACAGCGGACGCCCCTGTGGACAGCCGGTTCCGGCGGCAGGGGCCCTGTGGACGACGGGTGCGGTCACCCGCCCCGCCGTCCGGGCCCGGTCGAAAACGGTCGGAAAAGGTCAGGCGGACAAAAGCCGGCGAGCAGATGTCGCCCCGGCCCTCAGACGTCGCCGCGACCGTCGAGGCAGCGGGAGAGCCAGTCGGCCGCCTCGGTGAAATCGGCGTCCGAGGTGCCCGGCCGCTGGTACGCGGAGGCCTGCTGGTCGGCCCGCGGATAGGAACCGAGGAAGCGCACCTGCGGGCAGATCCGCTTGAGGCCCATCAGCGCCTCGCTCACCCGGCGGTCGGTGAGGTGTCCCTCGCAGTCGATGAGGAAGCAGTAGTTGCCCAGCCCCTCGCCGGTCGGCCGGGACTCGATCCGCATCAGGTTGACCCCGCGCACCGCGAACTCCTGGAGCAGCTCCAGCAGCGCACCCGGGTGGTCGTCCGGCAGCCACACCACCATCGAGGTCTTGTCCGCGCCGGTCGGTGAGGAGACCCGCCCGGGCCGGCCGACCAGGATGAACCGGGTGGTCGCGGTGGCCGCGTCGGCGATGTCCTTGACCAGCGGGTCCAGGCCGTAGATCGGCGCCGCGAACTCGCCCGCGAACGCGCCGTCGAACCGGCCCTCGGCCACCAGCCGGGCGCCGTCGGCGTTGGAGGCGGAGGACTCCCAGCGCGCGTCCGGCAGGTTGGCGGCCAGCCAGCGGCGCACCTGCGGCTGGGCCACCGGGTGGCTGGTCACCGTCTTGATGTCGGCGAGCTCCGTCCCGGGCCGGACCAGCAGCGCGAAGGAGATCGGCAGCAGCACCTCGCGGTAGATCATCAGCGGGGTGCCGGAGGCGAGCTCGTCGTTGGTCGCGGTGACGGCGCCCTCGACCGAGTTCTCGACCGGGACGAACGCGCCCGACGCCTCCCCGGCCCGCACCGCGTCCAGCACCAGCGGGACCGAGGCGAGCGGGACCAGCTCCCGGGTCGCCGCCTCGGGCAGGGTGCGCAGCGCGGCCTCGGTGAAGGTGCCCGCCGGGCCGAGGTAGGTGTAGCGGGTCGCCGACATGCCGCGCCTCCAAGGGGGTGGGGGGTACCGAGTGAACGAAGAGTGTCCGGGTGACCGGGTGGTCACCGGGTTAGCCACCTTAACGACTCCGCCGCGCACGCCCGGCGGCGTTCCGTCCAGTGGGCAGTTCTCTGCCGAACCGCTGGGATTCGGGCCGGGGACGTGTTACGGCCCGCCGCCGGACGGGGGCTACTCCAGCAGCGTCTGCCCGACGTACCCGCCCTCCGGGGCGCCCGGCGGGACGGCGTACAGGCCGCTCGCCTCGTGCCGCAGGAAGCGGGAGAGGCCGTCGCCCCGGGAGAGCTTGCGCTGCACCGGGGTGAAGCCCTTGCGGGGGTCGGCCTGGAAGGCGAGGAAGAGCAGTCCGGCGTCCGGGGAGCCGTCGGCGAGCAGGCCGTCGTGGTACGAGAAGCCGCGCCGCAGCATGGCCGCCCCGCCGTTGGCGGCCGGCGCCGCGACCCGGATGTGCGCGTCGGCCGGGATCGCCAGCGAGCCGTCCGGGCCCTGTGCGGCCAGGTCGACCGGGGTGGACTCGCCGCCCGAGGCGGGTGCCGAGAGCGGGGCGCCGTCCGACTTCCGCCGTCCGATCACCCGTTCCTGGCGGTCCTGCGGCAGTGCCTCCCAGTTGTCCAGCAGCATCCGGATCCGCCGGAACACCAGGTACGAGCCGCCCGCCAGCCAGGCCGGCTGGTCGCCGCCGGGGGCGCAGAACACCTTGCCGGCGAAGCCGTCCTCGCCCGGCTTGGGGTTGTTGGTGCCGTCGATCTGACCCATCAGGTTGCGTCCGGTCATGGGCTGCGGGGTGGCGCCGGGGGTGCGGGCGAAGCCGGCCGACTGCCAGCGCAGCGCCGCGGTGCCAGCCGCCTGCCGCTGCAGCACCCGCAGGGCGTGGACGGCGACCAGGGCGTCGTCGGCGCCGATCTGGACGAACAGGTCGCCGTCGCCGCGGGCCTGGTCGAGGGCGTCCGCCGGGAAGGCGGGCAGCGGCTCCAGCGCGGCCGGGCGGCGGTCGGCCAGCCCGGTCTTGTCGAACAGGGTGGCGCCGAAGCCGAAGGTGACGGTGAGCGAGCAGGGGCCGGCGTCCAGCGCGACCTGGTTCTCGAACTCCTCGGCCGGCTCGCCGACGGTCAGCCGGGCGGCCGTCCGGGACCAGCGCTGCAGCAGCGCCCGCAGGGCGTCCCGGCCGGCCCCGGCGGCGAGGTCGAAGGCTGCCAGCTGGACCCTGGCCTGCTGCGGATCGAGGATGCCGGCCTGATGTTCCCCGTGGAACCGTCGCCAGGCCGTGCCGAGCGCACCGGCCGGGCCGGGGGCGGGAGCGGCCGCCGGGGCCGGGGGCGGGCCGGCCCCGGAGGTTCCGCCGCCCCCGCGCCGGCGCGCGGGCCCGCCGCGGTCGGAGCAAGTGCC
>NZ_JBEYVJ010000076.1:0-29340 GCF_040643935.1 Kitasatospora sp. NPDC047058
CCGATCGGGACGCCGGTGAGGGTGAGGCGGGTGGCCTCGGTGTCGAGGGCGGTGGTCCGGCCTGCGGCCCCACCGGTCCTGGCGGAGGGTCAGCCGGTGACGAGGGCCTCCAGGTCGGGGACGACGGCGGCCGGGGTGGGGAGGGCGTCGTTCTCGCCCCGGAGGACGGCGGCGGCCTCGCGGAGCGCGGTGTCGGCGACCAGGCGGGTGAGCAGCGCGGTGTCGACGGCGTCGGAGGCGGAGCGCAGGGCCGCGCCGGTCGCGGTGAGGGCGTCGGCGTTGACGAAGTGGTCGGCGCCCTGGGGGAGCACCAGCTGGGGCAGGCCGGCCTGGACGGCGGTGAGCATCGTGCCGGAGCCGCCGTGGTGGATCAACGCGTCCGAGGCGGTGAGCAGTTCGGCGAGCGGGACCCACGGGAGCGGGCGGACGTTGTCCGGGAGGGTGCCGAGCGGGGTGAGGTCGGCGTCGCCGACGGCGAGCAGGAACTCGGCGTCCACGGTGGCGGCGGCCTCGATCAGCCGGACGATGGCGTTGACGCCGTCCAGTTCGGTGAGCACGGTGCCCAGGGTGACGGCGACGCGCGGCCGGTCGGCGCGGCGGAGCAGTTCGGTGGGGACCACGCCGCCGCCGTTGTAGGGCAGGTAGCGCATCCGCAGGCCGTCCGGGTCGCCGCCGAGCGAGGCCGGGACGATGTTCAGCGCCGTGGCCGTGGCGGGCCCGGCCACGCCGTGCGACGCGTAGAGGTCGGCGATGTGCGGGGCCATCCGGGCCACCATCTCCGGGCCGGAGCTGACGCCGAAGTTCTGGATCACCGAGGGGATCTTGAGCTTGGCGGCGACCAGCGGGGCGGCGGCCTGGAAGGAGTCGTACACGAGCAGGTCGGCGCCCCAGTCGCCGGCCACGGCCAGCAGGCCGTCCAGGGTGGGGCGGGAGACGAGCGCGAAGGCCCGGGCCGCCCGGTCGAGGATCTGCTCGTTCGTCATGTCGGGGGCCACGTACCGCACCTTCTCGCCCGAGGCCTCCTGGAAGACCTCGCGGATGGTGCGGCCGTCACCGATCTCGGCGATCGGGAAGCCGGCCGCCCGGAGCTGCTCCAGCGGCCTCCCGGAGGCGAACAGGACCTCGTGCCCGGCGGCCCGCAGGGCCTGGGCGGTCGGGATCATCGGGAAGAGGTGGCCGGCCGCCGCGGGGCCGGTGAAGAGTATGCGCACGGGTGTCTCCTGATATGGGTCAACCGGTCGGAACGGGTCGTGCGGGCCGGGGCCCGCGTCCTCCCGTGGAACTGACGGACTGTCATTCCGCGTTCCCGGGAGGATCGATAACCGGACGTTCTGGCGCAGGCCTTGCCGGTTCGGGTGCGATGTGCTCCCGGTGGGCGGCGCGGCCGGCGACACGCTTCGGAGACGGGCCGGAGGGCCGGAGTGTGACGTGCGGGGCGGTGGATGTGGCGCGGGTCACCGTCCGGCCCCGGGGCCGGGCGCGGTTCAGGCGGTGGCGAGGAAGTCGCGGACGGTCTTGACGAAGGCCTCGGGCTGCTCGAAGACCACGACGTGGCCGGTGTCGAACTCGGCGTACTCGCTGCCGGCGATGGCGGCGTGCAGCCGGCGGGTGTTCTCCACCGGGATGGTGGCGTCCTGGGCGCAGCCGATCACCAGCGTCGGGGCCTGGACACGGGGGAGCAGGTCGGTGATGTCCAGGTTCAGGTCGAGGGCGATGTGCCGCAGGGTGCCCGGGGTCGGCTGCATGAAGGCGGCATTGGCCTCGACGGCCTCGCGGCCGATCCGGTTGAGGAAGCCGCGGCTGAACGCGGTGAGGGTGGCGTAGCGGCCGAAGGTGGCGGGGTCGCCGGCCAGGGCGGCCCAGACGGTCATCATGTTGCGCAGGTACTCGTCGTCCGCGTTGATCCAGCCCGCGGCGGCGACCAGGCGACGCACCTGCTCGGGGCGGCGGGCCGCGGCGGCGGTGGCGACGACGGCGCCGAGCGAGAAGCCGACCAGGTGGACGGGGCCGCGGCCGGCGTCCTCGATGACGGCGTTGACCTGGGCGGCGAGGGTGTCGACGGTCAGCTCGCCGCCGTCGTCCTCGGCGGCCTCGCTGCCGGACAGCTCGGGGAGCAGCACGGTGTAGCGGTCGGTGAGGGAGTCCAGCAGGTGGTCCCACATGCCGGAGCCGGGGCCGGTGCCGTGGACGAGGAGGAGGGTCTCGGGGCCCTCGCCGACGATGCGGTAGGGGATGCGGGCGGCGTCGACGGTGATGGTGGGCATGGCGGGTGGTCCTTTCGGAGTGGCCGGTGAGGCGGTTGGCCGGTGAGGCGCTGACAAGAAAGTAAACTACACGGTGTAGGTCATGACTGCAACTACACCGTGTAGTGCAATGTGGGGCGTGCGGGCGGCCCGACGGGCGACGGGGCCTGGTGTGCGACGGGACCTGGCGTGCGGCGGCGGCCGGATGTGCGGCGAGGGCCGGCCCCGGGGTGGGGCCGGCCCTCGTGCGGGGCGGGGTCCGCTCAGCCGTAGAGGCGCAGGAACGCCCGGATGCCGGCGGTGACGCCGGCCTCGAGCGCGGCCTCGGGCAGCTCGATCGCGCCGAAGAAGCTGGCGTCGGCGGCGCCGCTGAAGGTCAGCAGGGTGAACTGGGTGGCGGCCAGCGCCGCGTCGTCCAGGTGCAGCAGCCCCTGGTCGGCGAGGCGGCCGAAGTGCGCGGCGAGGTCGCGCTGGGAGGCCAGCGGGCCCGCGTCCAGCCAGGCGTTCAGGACGTCGCGCGGGATGTTGCCGGCCTCGGCGCGGATGGTCCGGCCGAGCGCGAAGTGCTCGCCCGCGTTCAGCACGGCCCGGGCGCGGTCGAGGGCGAAGGCGGTGAGGTCGGCCTCCAGGTCGACGATCTTGTGCAGGTGCCGGTCGGCCAGTGCGGCGATGATCTCGGTCAGCTCGTCGGCGGTCTCCAGGGCGACGGAGAGGAACAGCTTCTCCTTGTCCCCGAAGTGGTTGTAGACGGTGCGCTTGGACACGCCGGCCTCGGCGGCGATCGCGTCCACGCTGGCGCGGGTGTAGCCCTCGCGGCCGAACACCACGGCCGCGGCGCGGGTGATGGCCTGCCGCTTCTCCGGCATCCGGCGCGAACCGGCGGCCGGGGCGGGCGCTCCGGAGGTCGCTGAGGTCCCTGGGGTCATCGGACGGTCTCTCCTTCGGCGTGGATTGCACTACTCGGTGCAGTGTACGCTCGGCGGCCGCCACGGCGGCGTTCCCGCGAGGGCCCCGCGGCGGCCCCACGACCGACCCGCGAGCCCCGCCCCGGCGGTCAGCGCAGCAGCCGGCGCTCCTTGGCCACCGCCACCGCCCCGGCCCTGGTGTCGACGCCCAACTTGTCGTAGATCCGGCCCAGATGGGTCTTCACCGTCGCCTCGCTGATGAACAACGCCCGGGCGATCTCCCGGTTGCCCAGCCCCTGCGCCAGCTGGGCCAGGATCTCCTGCTCGCGCTCGGTCAACTGCGGGAGCGGGGCCCGCATCTGGGCCATCACCCGGGAGGCGACCGGCGGCGAGAGCACCGTCCGGCCGAGCGCCGCCGCGTGCACCGCGGCGAACAGCTCCTCCGGCCGCTCGGCCTTCAGCAGGTAGCCGGTGGCGCCCGCGCCGATCGCCCGGGTGATGTCGGCATCGGTGTCGTAGGTGGTGAGGACCAGGACGTGCGGGGCGTCCGGCGCGGCGGTGATCCGGCGGGTGGCCTCCACGCCGTCGATGCCCTCGCCGAGCTGGAGGTCCATCAGGACGACCTGGGGCGCGAGCCGGGCGGCCAGCGCGACCGCCTCCTCCCCGCTGCTCGCCTCGCCCACCACCTCGATGTCCCCGGCGCTGGCCAGCAGCGCCAGCAGGCCGGCCCGGACGACGGCGTGGTCGTCGCAGACCAGCAGCCGCACCGGCGGGGGCGCGGAGGATGTGCCGTTCATGCGTCCGCCTCTCCGACGGTCTCCGGCCGGGGGTGCCCGGACCGCTCGTTCCGCTCTCCACCGGTCTCCGCGAGGGGGTGCCACCGTCGTCCGCTCACCGGGGCTCCAACGGGATCGCGGCGGACACGACGGTGCCCTCGCCGGGGGTGCTCTCGACCGTCAGGGTGCCACCGAGCTGGCGCAGCCGGGCCCGCATCGCCGGCAGTCCGTGGCCGCGCCCGCCGCCGGGGCCGGCCGCGCCCGCCGGACCCGGCCCGGTGACGCGGAAGCCCCGGCCGTCGTCGGCGATGTCCAGGACGGCCTGGTCGCCGAGGAAGGAGAGGGTCAGCGCGGCCGCCGAGGCCCCCGCGTGCTCCCGGACGTTGGCCAGCGCGCCCTGGGCGATCCGCAGCAGCGCGGACTGGGCGGCGGCGGGCAGCGGCACCGCGGTGCCGTCCAGGTGGAACCGGACCGGCAGGCCGCTCTCGGCGGACTCGCGCTCGGCGAGCGCGCGCAGCGCCTGGTCGAGGGTGCGGCCGTCGGCGAGCTCGGCCGGTGCGAGGTCGTGGACGAAACGGCGGGCCTCGGCCAGGTTGCGGGCCGCCACCCCGGCGGCGGTCCGGACGTGGGCGCGGGCCGTCGCCGGGTCGGCGTCCCAGGTGCGGTCGGCGGCCTGGAGCAGCATCTGCTGGCTGGACAGGCCCTGCGCCAGGGTGTCGTGGATCTCCATGGCGAGCCGCTCACGCTCGGCCAGGGTGCCCTCCCGCCGCTCGGTGGCGGCCAGTTCGCGCCGGGTGCGGCGCAGGTCGGCGATCAGCGCGCGCTGCTGCCCGGACTGCCGTTCCATGTGCAGGAAGACGGCGGTGGCCAGCGCCGCCACGGCGGGCGGCAGCAGGATCAGGTTGGCGTCCGCCCCGCCCGGCAGCCGGAGTTCGCCGACCACCACCAGCAGCGTCAGCGCCGCCACCAGCGGGATCGCCGCCCGGGCCGGCAGCGTGCGCAGCGCCGTGTAGACCAGCGGGACGGCGCACCAGGCGAAGCTGGGCGCCAGCAGCACCAGCACCACCCAGAGCGCCACCACCAGGGCCAGCGGCCAGAGCCGGCGGTGCTGCCCCGGCGCGGGCGGGCGGCGGTGTGCCAGCCAGGAACCGGCCGGCTGGGCGGCGGCCAGGGCGAGGCTGAGGCCGATCACCCAGGGGATCCGGGGGCTGCCGGGGTGGTGGGAGAGGTAGCGGCTGAGCGAGGTGGCGAGCAGCAGCAGGAAGGCGGAGTCGAGCAGGAGGACCAGCCGGCCCGCGTCCGGCTCGCCCGCCGGGGAGGGGGCGGGGGGAGGCGCGGCGGAGGGCGCGGCGGCCGGGTGGGGCTGTTCCACGTCCTCGCTCCTATCGCCGTGCCGGCCGGGCTGCCGCCGGACCGGTGCTGACCTGCGCCGATCCCTCGATGGTGACCCGTCGGGCCGGGGCGCGCATCAGCCGATCGGTTGACCCGGCCGTCCTCCATCATGCGCGCGGGCGGTCGCCGGACCGTCGATGTGGCGCAGGGGTGTGCGGCCGGAGGATCGGTACCGAAGCCGCCGAGCCGATCCGGTCCCCCTGGTCCCGGCCGTGGCCCCGACCGATCCGACGAGGAGCTGGACCATGAAGAAGATCTCCGTGCGCACCCGGGTGCTGACCGGTACCGTCGCCGCCGCCGCGCTGGCCGCCGCCACCGTCGGCGCCGTCTCGGCCAGCGCCGACACCTCGGAGACCCCGGCCGCCGCCGCCACCGCGGTGAAGGCCGACGCCCAGAACAAGAACCTCACCCAGACCACCGGCCTGACCGTCGAGGCCGCCACCCGGGCCGCCCAGGCCACCCTGGACGCCGCCACCAAGGCCGGCCAGCACGTCTCGGTCGCCGTGGTGGACCGGGACGGCGTCACCCGGGTGCTGCTCAAGGGGGACGGGGCCGGCCCGCAGTCGCCGGAGTCCGCCGAGCGCAAGGCGTTCACGGCCGTCTCCTGGAACGCGCCGACCTCCGAGCTGGCCAAGCGCCTCGCCCAGGTGCCGAACCTGAAGGACATCCCCGGCACGCTGTTCCTGGCTGGCGGGGCCCCGGTCCAGGCCAAGGGCGCCCCGGTCGCGGGGATCGGCGTCGCGGGCGCGCCCAGCGGCGACCTCGACGAGCAGTTCGCCCAGGCGGGCGTCGCGGAGCTCGCCAAGTAGTCGCGGGAGGCCGCCGGCGGGCCGCGGACGCCCGGCGGCCCTCCGGCGGACAGCCGGCCGGTGCGCCGGGGCGGGCCCCCGGCCGTCCCGGTGCACCGGCCTCCGGCGCATTCCCCCCGGCGTATCCGGAGCATCCCTCCGGCGCGTCCTTCCGGCACCCTGGCCCGCCCGGGTGCTCGGCGCGGCCGTCGGCGCGGTCCTCGCTGCGCTCCCGGACCGCGGCGGCCAGGATGGGTGCATGGCACACATGACCGAGGCCGAGTGGCGCGCCTTCCTCTCCGCCGGCACCCGTACCGCCAAGATCGCCACCACCCGGGCCGACGGCCGCCCGCACGTCAAGCCCGTCTGGTTCCTGCTGGACGGCGACGACATCGTCTTCAACACCGGCGCCGGCACCGTCAAGGGCCGCACCCTGGCCCGGGACGGCCGGGTGATGCTCTGCGTGGACGACGAGCGGCCACCCTTCGCGTACGTCCTGGTGCAGGGCACCGCCACGCTCAGCGAGGACCTCGCCGAGGTCCGCGCCTGGGCCACCCGGATCGCCGCCCGCTACATGGGCGAGGACCGTGCCGAGGAGTACGGGGCCCGCAACGGGGTGCCGGGCGAGCTCCTCGTACGAGTGAAGATCGAGAAGGTCGGCGCAGAACAGGGGGTGGCCGACTGAAAAGCGGGCTGCCACTGTCAGTGCCGCGTGGCAGGCTTCCCGGTATGACGGCGTGGACCCTCAACGACATCGAACGTGCGATCCGCTCCTCCTGGGGTGTCGACACCTGTGCGCCCGAGGACCTGGCCCACTGGCGTCCCGACAATCCCGCCCGCGGCCAGTGCGGGGTGACGGCGATGGTGCTGCACGACCTGCTGGGCGGCGAGCTGATGATGGGCGAGGTGCACGTCGGCGGGGTCCGGACGGACCTGCACTGGTGGAACCGGTTCGCCACCGGCGTCGAGATCGACCTCACCCGTGAGCAGTTCGGTCCGGACGAGCTGGTCGGCCCGGGCCGGCCGGTCGCCCGCCCGCAGCGCCCGGGCCGGCTGCAGGCCCAGTACGAGCTGCTGCGCCACCGGGTGGCCGCCGAGCTGGAGGCGGACCGGGCCCGCGTCTCCCCGCTGCGCCGGCGGGCCTGCGCCTGAGCGCCTCCGCGCGCACGCCACCGCGTACGGCGGGGTGAACACCCCGTGCCGGCCGCCGGTGCGGCGCGCTGCCGCCGGGGGCTGCCGGGGGCGTGCTGAGGACGGGCGGGCGCCGGCCGCCGCCGGGTGCTTCTTCTCCGGCCGGCGTTCACCGCGTACCCTGGCGGACGGCCGTGGCGGACGGATTCCGGACGTGTCCCCGTCACGTCGGGGCCGACTGGCGGCGGAACAAAAGCCTTACTGCGTGACGGAGTTGGGTCAATCGGACAGCCCGTCGCCGGGGAAGTGCCCGAAGCGTGGCACCCGCCTTCCGGGCCGGCGGGGTCCTTCGGTAGTCTCCGTCGGACTTTCAGCTTCGCGGGGGGAGAGCTGTTCGGACAGCCCTGCCCTGCCGCGCTCCCGGGCCGCGCCCGGACACTCTCGTGAGGTCTTCCTTGTCCATGACCATCCGTCGCAGTCTTGCCTTCGCCGGCGCCGCCGCGCTCGCGTCCTCCCTGGTGCTGACCGGCGCCCAGGGAGCCATGGCCGTCGGTACGACCGGCTCCCCGTCCGCGGCCGCGCCGCAGGCCGACAAGGCGTCGCACCAGAACCTCGACCTGTCGGTGCGCGGGGTGCCGGACACCTTCGTCGCGGGCGGCGAGGCCCGTGAGTTCACCTTCAAGATCGACAACTCGACCAAGCACGACTTCGTCCTCATCCCGCTGCTCAAGTTCAAGAACAAGGAGGGCAGCCTGGAGGCGAAGGACCTCAAGGTCGAGTACCAGCTGCCCGGCGGCCAGTGGCTGACCGGCTCGGTCGCCCCCGGCGGCGGCGACCAGGACGACGACGCGGTGCTCACCCTGCTCGGCGCCGTGAGCCCGGACGGGAACGTCTCCGACGACGCCCTGCAGGTCGTCAACCAGGGCAAGAACCTCACCATCAAGGTCCGGGTCTCGTTCACCCAGGACGCCCCGCTCGGCAAGGCCGGCGTGGTGCCGGTCGTGTTCTCCGCCGAGCTCGACGACAAGACCCACGAGCCGGTCGCCGAGGGCCACTTCAGCTGCGACGGCATCCGCGGCGCCGGCTTCACCATCAAGGCCGGCGGCACCAAGCCGAGCCCCACCGGCCAGCCCACCACGGCGAAGCCGACCACCGGCAAGCCGACCCCGACGGCCACCCACTCGCCGACCGGGACCGCCACGCCGACCACCACGGCCACGCCGACCACCACCGCGTCGCCGACCACCACCGCGTCGCCGACCACCACGGCGTCGCCGACCCGGACCGCCACGCCGACCGCGACGGCCACCGCCTCGCCGTCCGCGACGGCCACCACCGCGCCCAGCGCGTCCACCACCAGCTCCGCCCCGGCCCCGGCCGCGAGCAGCAGCGCCGCCCAGCAGCCGATCGACTTCCCGGTGGCGGTTCCGGCCGTGACCGCGCCGAAGCTCACCCCGGCCGGCGTCACCAAGGCCAAGGCCGCCGCCGACAACGCGGACAAGGCGCTGGCCCAGACCGGTGGCGGTGACGACACCACCACCATCGCGATCGCCGGCGCCGCCGTCCTCGCGGCCGGTGCCGGCACCCTCGTGGTGCTCCGCCGCCGCAAGACCGCCCAGCAGGGCTGAGCCGCGGCACCGCGCTGAGCGGGCGACAGGCCCGGGCCGTGCCAACGGCCCGGGCGGTGTCACCGCGCTGAGCACGCCTTAGCGCCCCTCGGAGGTCCGTCCGCCGGACACCCGAGGGGCGCCTCAGCTTCCGTCGCGTCACATAGGATGACCGGCCGGAGGGGGGCGGAACCGCGCGGAGAGGTACAAAGGGGTGCGGGGAGCACGTTCGGCACGGACCACGACCGACTACGAGGCCGCCACCGGGCGGATCGCCGGTCTTCCGCTCCGCAGACACCACGTCCTGCTGGTCGCCTGGACGGTGCTCTGGTTCCTGCTGGTCGAGCCCAGCGGCGGATTCTCCTGGCACTACCTGCGCCAGGGCGAGGAGCTGCTGTTCAGCGGCCAGTCCGACGGCGGGCTCTCGCTCTACGCGCACCACCCCGAGCTGCAGATCGGCCCGGTCAGCCTCGCCGTTGCGCGTCTCTTCGACCCGTTCCCCGCGCACACCGGCCAGGTGCTGGCGGAGGCCGCGATGTCCGGGCTCGGCCTGGTGATGCTGGTCCTGGTCGGCCGCACCGCCGCCTGGTACTACCTCGGCACCGGCACCAACCACCGTCGGCTCCAGCAGCGGCTGCTGATCGCCGGTCTGGCGTTCATCCCGATGTGGGTGGAGGTCTCGGTCCGCTTCGCGCACCTGGACGACGTGCTGGCGCTCTTCTTCACCACCCTCGCCGCGCACGCGCTCGCCCGCGGCAAGGCCACCCAGGTCGGCATCCACATGGCCCTGGCCGTGGACGCCAAGCCCTGGGCGTTGGCCTTCGCCCCGCTGATCCTCGCGCTGCCCCGGCCGGCCTGGCTGCGCACCGCCCTCTGGGTCGCCGGGCTGGTCGCCGTCGCCTGGCTGCCGTTCTACCTGGGGAACCTGGACACGGTGGCCGCGGCCAAGTTCACCATCCCCAACCAGCCGGCCTCGGCGCTGCGCTGGTTCGGCGTGACCGACCCGGCCACCCCGTGGTGGGACCGGCCCACCCAGTTCGCGCTGGGCCTCGCGCTGGGCGGCATCGCGGTCTGGCGCGGCCGCTGGCCGGCCGTCGTCCTGCTGGGGGCGGACGCCCGGATCCTGCTCGACCCCAGCGTCTACACCTACTACACCGCCTCGATCCTGCTCGGCACCCTGCTGTGGGACGCGGTCGGACAGAAGCGGCTGGTGCCGTGGTGGAGCTGGATCGCGCTGGCCGCGCTGTACGGGGGCACGCTGCTGATCCCGTCGGACTCGGCCCGCGGCCTCGTCCGGCTCGCCTTCGTCGTGGTCTCGGCCGGGTACGTGCTGCTCTGGCCCACCCGGCGGGCCCGCCGTCCGCGCGCCGGGGGCGGCGAGGCGGGCGGCGGCCGGACGGCCCGGCGGCGCGAGCGGACGCTGGCGGGGGCGGCGTCGTGAGGCGCTGACCGGTCCCGGCGTCCGGTCAGCCCGCGACGAGGTCGCGCGCGTCGTCCGGCACCACGGTGGTCCGGGCCGCCCGGGACCGGCCGAACAGCACCGCCGCCAGGGCCACGCCGGCCACCGCCCCGGCCAGTTGGGCGAGCACGAAACCGGGCACCGAGCCGGGCGCGATCCCGGTGTAGCTGTCGGTCAGCGCCCGCCCCAGGGTGACCGCCGGGTTGGCGAACCCGCCCGAGGACGTCGCCCAGCAGGCCGCACCGGCCCAGAGGCCGGCCGCCGCCGGCACCAGCCGGCCCCGCCCGCTGCGGGAGAGCCCGGCCACCACCAGCAGCAGCGTCCCGGTGGCCACGGCCTCGCCGAGCCAGAGCGCGGTGCCGTCCCGCCCGTGCCCGGACGGCTCGGCGAACGGCCGCCCGAACATCACGTTGGCCAGGCCCGTCCCGGCCACGGCGCCGGCCGTCTGCGCGACGGCGTACCAGCCCAGCTCGTGCAGCGCCGGCCCGCTGCCGTCGCGCCGGCCGGCCCACCAGGCGCCCGCCGTCACCAGCGGGTTGAAGTGGCCGCCGGAGACCGGGCCGAGCAGTTCGATCAGCACGGCCAGGGCGAGCGCCGAGGCGCCGACGTTCGCGAGGAACCGGACCCCGCCGTCCGGGCTGAGCGCGGCGGCCCGGATGCCCGAGCCGACCACCACGGCGGCCAGCGCCGTCGTCCCGGCCGCCTCCGCGGCCAGCCGTCGTACCAGGTGCGGGGAGGGTGGGGTGGTCATGGCGCCATGGTGCGGGCCGCCCTCCGGGGGCGGCAATAGGCGGCTTCGTCCAACCCGGGGCCCGTCCGGGGCCGTCCGCTCGGAGACTCGCACGGGGCTGACGGCTCCGGGGGCGCCCGGGACCGGTGAGACTGGGCCGACCGGCCCGGCGGCACCGGCCCGGCGGAATCCGGCTTGACCCTCACGCAACGGGAGGCGGGAGGGTTGTCACCAGCACGAAGGGAGAATTCGCATGAGCGACGCCTACTCGGTCGGCGAGGTGGCGAGGATCGCCCGGATCACCGTCCGGACCCTGCACCACTACGACGAGATCGGACTGCTGTCCCCCGGGGGCCGTACCCCGGCCGGCTACCGCCGGTACCAGGACGCCGACCTCGACCGGCTGCAGCAGATCCTGTTCTACCGCGAACTCGGGTTCCCCCTGGAAGAGATCGCGGCCATCCTGGACGACCACTCGGTCGGCCCGCGCGAGCACCTGCGGCGGCAGCACCGGCTGCTGACCGAGCGCATCACGCACCTCCAGGAACTGGCCGCGGCCGTCGAACACGCCATGGAGGCAAAGAAGATGGGTATCCAGCTGACCCCGGAGGAGAAGTTCGAGATCTTCGGTGAGTCCTACCGCGAGGAGTGGGAGGACGAGGCCGAGCAGCGCTGGGGCGACACCGAGGCCTGGACGCAGTCCCAGCGCCGCACCGCCGAGTACGGCAAGGCGGACTGGCAGCGGATCAAGGCCGAGGCGGACGCGCTCAACGCCCGCCTGGTCGAGGCCTTCACCGCCGGCGAGCCCGCCGACGGCGGCCCGGCCATGGACCTCGCCGAGGTGCACCGGCAGCACATCTGCGACAACTTCTACGACTGCACCTTCGAGATCCACCGCGGCATCGCCGGGATGTACCTCGCCGACCCCCGGTTCACCGAGGTCTACGAGCAGCTCGCCCCCGGCCTGGCCCGGTGGCTGCACGACGCCATGCTCGCCAACGCGGCCTTCCGCACCGGCGAGCAGGCGTAGCACCACGGGGGCGGATCCCGGGGACCCTACGCCGCCCCGCGGCCGAAGCTGCGGCGGTAGGCGGTCGGGGAGGTCCGCATCACGCGGCCGAAGTGGTGCCGGAAGGTCGCGGCGCTCTCGAAGCCGACGGCGGTGGCGACCTCCTCCACCGAGCCCTCGGGGGCTTCGAGCAGCGGCAGGCTGGCCGCGATGCGCTGGGTGACGACCCAGCGCATCGGGCTGGTCCCGTTGCGGGCGGTGAAGTGGCGCAGGTACGAGCGGTCGGACATCCGGGCGGCGCGGGCCAGCAGGGAGATGGTCAGCGGCGCGGAGAGGTGGTCCAGCGCCCACTGCATGGACCGGGCGACGCCGTCGTCCTCCTCCTCGACCGGCCGGACCGCGGCCTCGATGAACTGGGCCTGCCCGCCGTCCCGGTGCGGCGGCACCACGAAGCGGCGGGCGACGTTGTTGGCGACCTTGGCGCCGTGGTCCCGGCGGACCAGGTGCAGGCAGAGGTCGATCCCGGCGGCACTGCCCGCACTGGTCAGCACGTCGCCGCTGTCCACGTAGAGCACGTCCGGGTTGACCCGCACCGACGGGTGGCGCTGCTGGAGCAGGTCGGCGTACCGCCAGTGCGTGGTGGCCTCGCGCCCGTCCAGCAGGCCGGCCGCGGCCAGCGCGAAGGCGCCCGAGCAGATCGAGACGATCCGGGCGCCGCGTTCGTGTGCCGTGCGCAGCGCGGCGACCAGGCCGGGCGAGACGTCGCCGCCGAAGGCGTTCGGCACCCCGGGGATCACCACCGTGTCGGCGGCCGCCAGGTCCTCCAGGCCGTGATGGGCGGTCAGCGAGAAGCCGCCGACCGCCTGCAGCGCGGTGCCCGGCCGGTCGGCGCAGACCTTCAGCCCGTACCAGGGGGCCGCCAGCAGCCCGCTCAGCTCCGGCCTGGCCAGCCCGAACACCTCGACCACCACGCCGAGTTCGAACGGCGTCATGCCGTCGAAGGCGTACACCGCGACATCGTGCACCGGCTCCGGCCGCCGGCCGATCGCGACGGCCACCGGGCCGGCGCCCTGCCGCTGGGACGACTGCCGGTCGGACGTCTGCTGCTCGGCCATCGCGGACCTCTCGCTCAGGGTGGCGGAATGGCGGCGAGTGTAGCCGTTCCGGCCAGTCCGGATCTTCCGCTGATCAGCCTGCAACCCCGGGCCCCGTCACACGTCCATCACTTCGGGGGGCGGCGGAGCCGGGGAGACCGGTGCTGGCAGGATTCCCGCAGATCACCATCTTGATCATGTTTCTGACGGGGCCGGTCGACGCCGGGAGCCGTCCTGGGGGAAAGCGGAAACCGGATGTCCATGGCCATCGGGCCGATCACCGGACCGGCGAGGGGGCGCGGCGTCTCCGTCTTCGGAGCCGTCAGGCTGCTGTTCGGCGCGCAGGAGGCCGTCGAACCGACCTCCGGGCCGGACACCGCACCGGAACCGGCGCAGCGGCGCTCCGGCTTCCGGCTGTTGCGGGGCGGGCGCAGGCCGGCGGAGGACCGGCCCACCCTGACCGACCTCTACCACGCGCACCGGCTCGGCCTGGTCCGGATGGCCGTCCTGCTGGTCGACCACCAGGACCTGGCCGAGGACGTCGTCCAGGAGGCCTTCACCCAGCTCTACCAGCGGCACGGGGAGCAGCTGGACGACCTGGACAACGCACTCGGGTACCTGCGCACCTCCGTGGTCAACGGTGCCCGTTCGATGCTGCGCCGCCGGAAGACGGCCCGCGAGTACGTCCCCCCGCACGAGGCCGACGCGCCGTCCGCCGAGGACCACGCCGTGCTCAACGACGAGCACCGGCGGGTCCTGGTGGCCCTGCAGGAACTGACGTCCCGCCAGCGTGAGGTCCTGGTGCTGCGCTACTGGTCCGACATGTCGGAGGCGCAGATAGCCGAGACCCTGGGGCTGTCCCGGGGTGCCGTGAAGTCCACCGCCAGCCGGGCATTGGACGCCTTGGAAAAGCATCTGGAGAAGGTTCGATGACCGACAGGTTTCCCCGCCCGAGCGGCGGCGACAGCGGCGGGCCGGACAGAACCCCGATGGAACGGCTGCTCCGCGAGGCGATGAACGCGCGCGCGGCGCAGATCACCCCGCACAGCCTGCGCCCGGCCGGCCCGCCGAGCAGCAGAGTGCGCCGGCTGAAGCCGGTGTACCTCACGGCCGTGCCGCTCCTCGGCCTGGCCGCGGCGATGGCCTTCGGCGTGCTCGGCTTCCGCGGCGACACGGTGGCCGACCGGAACGAGACCCCGCCCCCGGCGGCCACCACGTCGGCCACCCCGTCCCCCACCCCGGCCGACACCCCGACCGCCACGGCGACGGCCGTCCCGAGCGCGACCACGTCGCCGTCGGCCACGGCCGACCCGGACGAGGACGAGGCCGGCACCCCGGCCGGTGCCCCCGGCACGCCGTCCGCCCCGGCCGGCAGCACCGCGCCGCAGTCGGCGGCGACGCCGTACACGTTCCGCGGCGTGAAGTTCAGGATCCCGGCGGGGTGGCGGCTCGCGCCGCAGGACACGGCGAACACGCTCTGCGTCCTGGCCCCGGGCGCGCCGCAGTCGGCCACGGCGGGCCACTGCGCCCCGTACGGCGCCGAGCTGGTCGTCTACAACACGGCCGACGAGGCGGAGCACGCGCAGTGGCCCACGCCGTCCGCGCTGGAATCCGACTCCGGCTGGACCACCCAGCCGTACTGCCCGGTCTGGGGCAACCCGCACGTGCCCGCCGCGGGCGAGGTGGTGAAGAACACCGCCGCGCCGGTGCGCACCCGGGACATCGTGGCCGGCCGGGCCGTCCGCAAGACCCAGTGGCTGGCGGCCTGTGGCCAGGACGCCTTCACCGCGCAGCTCTGGGGCCTGACGTCGGACCAGGTCTACCTCTCGGCGGTCGGTCTCAAGCCGGAGCACCAGGCGGCCCTGGTGTCGATCCTGGACACCATGGACCTCGGCGGACGTCAGGCGCCGGCGCCGGCGGGCGTCCTGACCGACGTCGCCGTCACCGTCGACGGTCTCACCACCGGGCAGCAGGTGCCCAGCGACGGCAGCCCGGTGGCCTTCTCGGTCACCTTCAAGAACACCGGCAGGACCGGCTACGCCGATGTGCAGCCCCAGGTGGTCGCGGAGGCGTACGGGGGCAGCCAGCCGGCCGTGCACGGGACCATGGAGCGCCAGGACGGTGCCACCTGGACCACCCTGGACATCGCCCCGCCGTCGGTGGGCAAGCCGGCCAGGGGCCCCGGTTTCGCGTTGGCCCCCGGCCAGAGCGTGACGGTGAAGTACCGGATGAAGCTGACCGGCCAGGACGGTGCCGGGGTGATGCCGGTGACCGCGGACGCGCTGGTGATCCCGGACGAGGGCGTGCCCACCGTCCTCGGCACCCGCACCGTTCCGGTACGGGTCGTGAAGTAGCGCCCGCCGGGCCGCTGCGAAGGCGCCGTGCCGGGGCGAGTCCCCGGTCACGGCGCCTTCGGTCGGTGCCGCCGCCTCAGGCGAGCGAGGCCATCCAGGCCTCGACGTCCTCGGCGCGGCGTGGGAGGCCGGCCGAGAGGTTCTCGTTGCCGTCGGCGGTGACCAGGATGTCGTCCTCGATCCGGACGCCGATGCCGCGGTAGTCCTCGGGCACCGTCAGGTCGTCCTGCTGGAAGTACAGGCCGGGCTCGACGGTGAGCACCATGCCGGGCACCAGCAGCGCGTCGACGTGCTCCCGGGTGCGGGAGTGGGCGCAGTCGTGGACGTCCAGGCCGAGCATGTGGCCGGTGCCGTGCAGCGTCCAGCGGCGCTGGAGGCCCAGCTCCAGGACCTTCTCGACGTCGTACACCGAGGCGTCCAGCAGGCCCCAGGCGAGCAGCCGCTCGGCGAGCACGCGCTGCGAGGCGTCGTGGAAGTCGCGGAACCGGGCGCCGGGCTTCACCGCCGCGATGCCGGCCTCCTGGGCGTCGTACACCGCCTGGTAGATCTTGCGCTGGAGGTCGTCGAACCGGCCGTCGATCGGCAGGGTGCGGGTGACGTCGGCGGTGTACAGGGTGTGCGTCTCGACGCCGGCGTCCAGCAGCAGCAGCTCGCCGGGGCGGACCTCGCCGTCGTTGCGGACCCAGTGCAGGGTGGTGGCGTGCGGGCCGGCGGCGCAGATCGAGCCGTAGCCGACGTCGTTGCCCTCGACCCGGGCGCGGCGCCAGAAGGTGCCCTCGATCCAGCGCTCCGAGGTGGCGACGGCCTGGCCCAGCTCGCGGACCACGTCGGTGAAGCCGTTGACGGTGGCGGCGCAGGCGGCGCGCAGCTCGCCGATCTCCCACTCGTCCTTGACCAGCCGCAGGCCGCTCAGGAACTCGCGGAACTCGGCGTCCTTGCCGGCGTCCAGCACGTCGGCGAGCGCGGCCTCCAGGCCGGCGTCGTAGCCGCGCACGATCCGGGTCGGGACGGTGCCGTGCGCGGCCCGCTCGGCCAGCTCGTCGGCGGCCTTGCGGACGTCGCGGACCGGCAGGTCGAGCAGCTGCTCCTGCTCGGCGAGGCTGTGCCGGCGGCCGACCCAGAGCTCGCCGTACCCGTCCAGCCAGAACTCGCCGTTCTCGCGGTTCGAGCGGGGCAGCAGGTAGAGGCCGAACTCGTGGCCGCTCTCGCCGGTGGGCTCGGCGACCAGCACCGCGTCCTCGGTCTGGTCGCCGGTGAGGTGCACGTACTCGCTGGCGGCGCGGAAGTTGTAGTCGGTGTCGTTGGCGCGGACCTTGAGGGTGCCGGCCGGGACCACCAGGCGCTCGCCGGGGTAGGCGGCGGAGAGCTTGGCGCGGCGCTCGGCGGCGTACGGGGCCTGGGCGACCGGGACGAGGCCGTGCAGCTCGGTGTCGGCCCAGCCGGACTTCATCGAGGCGGCCAGCGCGTCGGAGACCTCCGAGTACAGGCCGTTCTTGCGGCCCTTGAACTGCTGCGGCTGCTCGTCGCCGCCGGTGGCCTCGGGGTTCTCGGCCACCGCCGGGGTGCGGTCCTCGGTCACGTACGTCGCCTCCTTGCGGGTGGTGCCACCCCGGACCGGTCGGATCGCGACACGCGGGGGCGGCCGTGCGTCCATGGTACGGACGCCCGGCCGCTCGGCCGTTCGGGGTCGTCGGAGTCCGTCCCCGGCGGTCCCCGGGGCGGGCCCGGGGCGGGCCCGGGCGGGTCCTCCCGGGGGGCCTCAGTCGAAGCGGGCCGCCAGCAGCATCAGGTCGTCGGTGGCGGGCCCGGCGTGCGGGTCCGGGCAGACGGCCAGCAGGTGGGCGCAGAGCCGGTCGGGGTCGATCCGCACGTCCCGCGGGGCGTCGGCGGCGGCCCGGCGCAGGTTGGCCTGCCCGGCGTGCAGGGTCGGGCCGCAGCGGCGGGCCAGGCCCTCGGTGTAGAGCACCAGGGTGTCGCCGCGCTCGGCGGTCAGCTCGACGCCCGGAGCCTCCCAGCAGGAGAGCATGCCGAGCGGGGCGGAGAGCGAGGTCTCCACGAACTCGGCGCCGTACCGGGTGACCAGCACCGGCGGGCAGTGCCCGGCGCCGGCCAGGGTGACCCGGCGGTCCTCCGGCTCCACCCAGGCGTAGAGGGCGGTCGCGCTGCGGGTCGGCTCGGTGGTCTTGAGCAGCAGCTCCAGGTCGCCGAGGACGGAGACCGGGTCCTCGCCCTCCAGCACCGCGTAGGCCCGCAGGGCGGCCCGCACCCGGCCCATCGCGGCGGCCGCGCCGGGCGCCGAGCCCGGTCCGGCGCCGGGACCGTCGCCGGAGACGCTGCCGACGGTCAGGCCGACGGTGCCGTCCGGCAGCGGGATGGCGTCGTACCAGTCGCTGCCGGAGGAGTGGTCCAGGCCGGCCGGGACCAGCCGGGCGGCGAGCCGGAGCCCGGCGGGCTGCGGGAGGCGGTCGGGCAGCAGGCCGCGGCGCAGCGCCTCGGTGGTGCGCCGGACCTTCTCCGCGTCCAGCTGCTTGGCCAGCAGCGGCGCGGCCACCTCGCAGTACCGGCCGGCCAGCTCGCGCTGGCGCTCGGTGGGCTCGGCGGGCTCGTCGTAGAACCAGAGGGCGGCGGCCAGCGGGCCGTCCTCCTCGGTGGCGAGCGGCAGGCCGTAGCAGCCGCGGAGGCCGAGGGAGGCGGCGAGCTCGCGCAGCCGGGGACCGATCGCGGGGTCCTCGGCGAGGTCGCGGGAGTGCAGCCGGTCGGGCCGGTCGTGCGTGCGCAGCAGCCGGGCGACCAGGCTCTGCTCCGTCGGCACGGTCTCCAGCGAGCCGAGGCTGGCCCGGTCCAGGCCGTGGCCGACCGGCTGGCTGGGCCCGCCGCCGGGCAGCACGGTGACCAGCAGGGCGCGGCGGGCGCCGAGCAGTGCGGTGCCGGAGGCCAGGACGGCCTCCAGGGTGGCCGCCAGGCCGCGGGCGCGGGCGAGCAGCTCGGTGTGCTCGTGCAGGCTGGTGAAATCGGACAGCCGTCCGGCCAAACGGTCCTGCACGCCGGACGGGGCCGCGGTGCGGTCGTCGGCGGTGCCGTCCGGCCGGCCGTCGGGCCGCTGCTCCCCGGCCGGCCGGCCGGCCTGCTCGCCCGCCTCTCCGGACGGGCCGTCGGCGGGGCCGGGGAAGCCCGGATGGTCGAGCAACGACAGCACGCTGGCGCCGCAGGGCTCGCCCGGCTCGGGGGACGTCGACGGTGCGTGGGACTCGGTCATGCCGCCACTCCTGACGCGGTGGTACGTGTCATGCGGAACCCCCAGGTACGGCCGATTGGAGCGAGGACGGCCAAGGGCGCGTTTCGCCTCGATTCGCTACTACTCGTCATTGATCGTCAGCAATGCCACCACTTCTACACAGGCCATTCGGGGCATGTCCAGATCCGCGGCAGCGCCGGTGGCCGGTTCCGCGCCCTCCGCAGCCCGAACGGCCGGAGCGTTCCGTTCGTGCGCGCGCCGGTCGGGGCGGAGGGAGTGGAGCGGCCGGAGAGCGGGCAGAACCGTGGGGACGGCTCCGTGGCCGTCCGGATCGTATGCTTCGGCCGCCCGTGGCCCGGGTCGGCCGGAAGTCACTCACTCGTACGGTGGAACCAACCGCGCCCGGGCGGCGTCCATCCGGTCGCATACGGGATTCTCGTTCCAAGGGCTGTTCTGTTCCGCGGTCCTTCTAGGTCGTGCTCCACACCGTGCTCCGCCTCCGCCAGGCCGCTCGTCATCGCCATGCCCGCCACCCGGATCCGGGCCGGTGCGGCACACTCCGACGCCGGCCGGTGGGCCCGGAGCGAACCGAGCGGTCACGGAAAGGAACGAGCGCCATGCGTGAGAATCCGAGGAGCGACCGGGCGGCGGCACGTTCCGCCCGGCTGGCCGCGGCCCTGGCGGCCGCCGTCGACCACCGCTGGCCCGTCGTGCCCGGCACGCTGCTGCTGGGCGGCGGCTGTTCCTGCGGCGACCCGGAGTGCCCCGTCCCGGGCGCCCACCCGCACGACCCGCCGCTGCTGGCGGCCACCACGGACGCCCGGATGGTGCGGTGGTGGTGGGAGCGGCAGAACCCGGACGCGCCGGTGCTGGCCGCGACCGGCCGGACCGTCTCGGCGGTCAGCCTGCCGGCGGCGGCCGGCGCCCGGGCGCTCGCCTACCTCGGCGCGCTGCGGCTGCCGCTCGGCCCGGTGCTGGCGCTGCCCGGCCGGTACGCGATCCTGGTCGCCCCCTACTCGCTGGACGCGCTCGGCGAGATGCTCGCCCAACTGCCTTGGGTGCCCGGGTCATTGCGCTACCACGGCACCGGCGGCTTCCTCCCGCTGCCGCCCGGCGGCGGGACGGGCGGCTGGGTGCGCTGGGTGCTCGCGCCCCGGCCGGCCGCCGACGGCGGCGTGTGGCTGCCCCAGGTCGGGCCGCTGCTGGGCGAGTTGGTCGAGGCGACGGTCCGGCTGGACAGCGGCCGCTCGGCGTACTGATCGGGTACGGACCGACCGGCGCGACCGGCGGCGATCCGGCTTCCGCCGGTGGCCGATCAAGCGGCCGGGCGGGGCGGATCCGGCCGCCGGTCCGGAAAACAAAAAGATCCGGCCGCTGGCGACGGGGGATGCACCAGCGACCGGACTCTTTAGACAGTAACAAGGATCGGCGGCCACGCCAATTTCCAAGAGCCCTTCAGGGCCCGGAAATTGCCCTCCTGGCGGGCAATGTGACGCGTATCACCCCGATCCCGGTCGCCTTTAGTTCAAGGTGACCTGACGGTTCACCAGGTTCGCGCGGGCCCGCCGCTCCTCGGCGGTCAGCGGCGTGGCGTCGGCCAGCGTCGCGGCGAGCCGCTCGGCGAACTCGGCGGCCGGCTTCTCGCAGTCGGCCGCCGTCATGGCGAGCGGGAGGTCCCAGACCGGGACGGTCAGGCCGTGCGCGCGGAACGAGCCGACCAGGCGGGTGTCCGGGCCGAGCGAGGACTTGTCGGCGGCGGTCAGCCGGGCCAGCGCGTCCAGCAGCTGCTCCTCCGGGACGGTCATCACCCAGCGCAGGTGGTTCTTGTCCGGGGTGCCGCACCAGTACGCGGAGTCGACGCCGGCCAGCTTCTCGGTCGGGATCGCCGAGGCGTTGGCGCGCTCCAGGGAGGCGGCCACCTCGCCGGTGGCGGTCTCGGCGTCCTCCAGCCAGAACTCGAAGCCGGTGTGCACGGTGGGCGTGAAGCCGGCGCCGGCGTCCAGCAGGTCCTGCAGCCGGCGCCCGCCCGGGACGGTACGGCGGGCCGGGACCGGGGTGCCGGGCTCGGTGGCCAGGGCCAGCTCCAGCGCGTCGGCCAGGTCGCGGCTCAGGTCGCCGGAGGCGGACTGGGTCTGCAGGCCGAGCAGGATCGACCCGTCCTGGCGGCGCAGCGCCGGCCAGGCCAGCGGCAGCACGGTGGCCAGCGTCACCGACGGGACGTCACCGTTGGCGGTCTCGGCCACGCCGGCGGCCAGCGTCAGCGGCGCGGTCGCGGCGGGCACCAGCTCACGCAGCGCCACCCAGTCGGCCTCGCCCTGCAGGCCCTCGAACGGGCGGTGCACCAGCTCCTGCACGGCGTGCGAGGCCTCCCGGCCGTGGCACGCCTTGTACCGGCGGCCCGAACCGCAGGGGCAGTTCTCGCGGGCCCCGACCACGGGGATCTCACCCGTGACGGCGGTGGTGGACTGGCTGCGCTGCGGCGCCTTCTTGGCGGCCTTCTTGCCCATGGTGCGGCTCTCCCGGGGACGGTTGTGTTGTGCTCCGGGCAGCCTACTGACGATCGGGGCGGGACAGGGCCAGGGCCGTCTGCTCAGGCGCTGCGGGCATCACCGCCGGTGCGCCGGGCGTGCCGGGCCCGGGCGGGCAGCGCCGCCCACACCGTCACCTCGCCGGGCGCGTCGCGCACGCCCCAGTCGCTGGCCAGCTGGCCGACGATGCTCAGCCCGCGGCCGCCGCGCGAGGTCAGCGACGGGCTGGCCGGGGACGGCCGGGTCTGCGCCCCGCCGTCGGTCACCTCCAGGGTGAGGACGCCGTCCGCGTGCATCTGCCAGCGGACCAGGACGCCGCCGTCGGGCTCGCCGTCCTCGTGCCGCGCCGCGGGCTTGGCCTCGGCGCTCCGCGAGGGGACGCCGACCAGCACCTGGTCGACGACCTCCGCGCGGGCGCTGCGGCCGAGCACCGGCAGCGGGCCGAGCGGCCGGGCGTAGCGACAGGCATTGCTCAACAGTTCGGAAAGGATCAGAACAGCATCATCAATGACCGGTTCCGGTATCTCCCGGTCACCGAGATCTCGACGCAGTCGGCGCCGTGCGACCCCGACACTCGCTGGGCCGTGCGGCACTGCCATGGTCGATGAAGTAGGCACTTCACGCGCCACCATCAACGCCACCCCCGGACCTCCTTCAGCGTATGCCGAGGGATGGATGCCCCTTGGTAATGCGTCGGAAACGACCGCGCGACGATCCTGCGGGGACATTTCAAACCGTGCGACCCACGGTGCGCGACAGGTGATTCGGCGCTCACCCTCCGTCGTGAAAGCGGATAATCTCCGGCACAAAACGAACGCGGAAGGTTTGAACGCCTACCAAGACGATCAACCGGAACGATCAGCGAACGGCGACCGGCGGATGCCGCCCGGGCCGGGAGGCTGGGGGCTGGGGCCCGGGGCCTGGGGGGCCGGGCGGCCGGTCACCGCGTCGTTCACCGGCCGAGCTGGGCCAGCACCTCCGCCGGGCGGTTGGTGATGATCGCCGACACCCCCAGCTCCAGGCAGAGCTCCACGTCGGCCGGCTCGTCCACGGTCCAGACGTGCACCTGGTGGCCCAGCTCGCGCAGCCGCGTCACCAGCCGGGGCCTGGCCCGCACCAGGTCGATCCCCGGCCCGGCGATCCGTGCCCCGCCCGGCAGCGCCGCGCCCGGGCGCAGCCGGCCCTGCAGCGGCAGCATCCGCTCGAACAGGAAGACCCGCGGGTAGTCCGGTGCGGCGGCGGCCACCCGGGCCAGGGCCAGCGAGGAGAAGCTCATGATCCGGGCCTGCGGGCGGTCGTCCGTGCGGGGCTCGCCGGTCTGCTGCGCGCCGCCGATCTTGAACCGTTCGAGCATCCGCAGCAGCTCGCTCTCGACCCGCCCGCGGAAGCGGACCGGGTGCTTGGTCTCGATCGCGAGGTCCACCGGCCGGCCGCAGTCCACGGCCAGTTCCAGCAGGCTCTCCAGCCGCAGGACGCCGCGCAGCTCCGGGTCGGTGCTCGGCACCCCGGTCTTCCAGGCGCCGAAGTCGTGCGCCTCCAGCTGCGCCAGCGTCATCGCCGAGACGGTGCCGCGGCCGTCCGAGACCCGGCCGATCCGGCGGTCGTGCACGCAGACGAGCTGCCCGTCGGCGGTCACCCGGACGTCGCACTCGAGCGCGTCCGCGCCCTCGTCGAGCGCGCGGCGGTAGGCCGCGAGCGTGTGCTCCGGCAGGGCGTGCGAGGAACCGCGGTGGGCGATCACCTGGACGGGCGGCGCGGTGCGCGCCGCCGCCGGGGAGAGGTCAGGGCTGGTCACGGGTCCACGATAGGCGGCGGAAGTGACGCCGGAGCGAAGACGGTCCCAACCTGCGGGGCCGTCTCCGCCCGTTCGTCCGCCCGTCCGTCCGGCGGCTTCCGTCCGGTGATCCCGGCGAGTCCGGCGAGTCCGGTGACTGCGGAGCGCGGTCAGGCGGCGGCGGGCTGCCGCCGGGTGAGCGGGGTGAGCGCCCAGGTGGCCAGGGCGGGCACCAGGAAGCCGAACAGCGAGGCCGAGGTCCACTCCTGCGGGGTGAAGTGCAGCACCTCCTGGACGGACGTCCAGAAGTCCGTCCACCAGCCGGCGACCGCGGTCGGTGCGATCAGCTGGTACACCGCGAAGCCGAGCGCCCACGGCAGCAGCATCAGCCAGCGGGAGGGCGCGTCGTCGGCGAGGTTCCAGCCGCGCCGCCCGGCGCCGAGGAAGTAGTCCACCGCCAGCACCGCGAACATCGGCACGAAGACCGAGCCGATCAGGCCCAGGAAGGCGTAGTACGAGTCGGTGAACTCGGTGATCTGCAGCGCCAGCACGGTGATCAGCAGGCCCGTCCCGCCGGTCAGCACCCGGCGGTCCACCCGCGGCAGCAGGTTGTGGACCGACATCGCGGTCGAGTACACGTTGGCGAAGGACTGGTCGGTCTCGCGCAGCACCAGGACCAGCAGGAACACCCAGCCGGCCCAGACGCCCAGGAACGAGTCGAAGATCCTCGTGGCGTCGCCGTCCGCCTGCAGCAGCGCGAACAGCCCGAGCACGTAGCACCAGACCTGGGCGATCGTGTAGCCGGAGAAGCTGCCCCAGAACGCGGCCCGCGGGGTGCGCGAGTGCCGGGTGTAGTCGGCGGCCAGCGGCACGAAGGAGATCGAGACGGCGATCATCGCGTCGGTGGCCCTGAGGAAGCCGTGCCAGTTGCCCGCGCCCGGGTCCGGCACGCCGTGGCGGCCCAGCTGGACGGTGAAGTACACCATCGCGACCGCCACCGCCGCGGCGACGAAGCGGCGCAGCACCGCGATCGCGCCCAGCGGCCAGATGGTCAGCGCGGTGGTCACCGCACCCGCCAGGACGACGAACACCCAGCGGTAGCCCTCGGTGTGCGCGACGGTCTGCGCACCCATCGCGATGACCAGCAGCTCGTACACGCCCCAGCCGAGGCACTGGACGATGTTCAGCACGGTGGGCACGTACGAGAGCCTCGTCCCGAAGAGCCCGCGCAGGTTCGCCATCGCCGGTGCGCCGGTGCGCGCGCCGATCAGCGCGGCCACGCCGAGCATCGCGGTGCCGACCGCCGTGCCGGCCACGATCGCGGTGATCGCGGCGGCCAGCGACAGCTCGCTGCCCGGCGCGCCCAGCACGGTGGCGGCGGTGGTGAAGCCGATCAGGCTGACGCCGAGGTTCATCCAGAGCGCGAAGTGGTCCCGGAACCGCAGCGTGCGCGGCGGCTCGGTGTCCAGGACGAGCGGCGCCTCCACCCGCCCGTCCCGCTCCGGCCGGTCCAGGACGGCGGTGGCGGCCGTGGAACCGGGCGCGGCCGTGGCGGCGTCGGAGTGAACGGTCGCGGACGACTCGGAGAAATCCTTGGACGCGGGTGCGCCCGAAGAAGAGGATGGCGAAGCAGACGGCATGGCCGATACTCCCTACGCCGGCATTACCCGGACAGGTTCCGGCGGTCAGCGCCCCCTCGACGCTCCGTCCACGGATCCCGTGGCGTACGGTCGACCGGCGCACTCTCAGCCTGGTGGGTCCAAGCTCCCGCGTGTCAGTTTGGAGCGACAGGCTAACCGGCGCGGGGGTGAACGCCAAGGCCAGACGCCCGGCGGTCCGCATCGCGGGACGCCGCGGACGCCCGGCGGAGGCCCCGCGGCAGGGCTCGTGGAGGGCGCCGGGGAGGGCCTCGCGGGGGGCGCTGTCGGACCGGGCTAAGGATTCTTATGAGTTCTTCAGAAGGGTCCTTACGGCAATCGAATCGAGTGTGCGAAAAACTATGGTTGTTGGTCCTGTCAGCTATGGAGGTCGTCCGTGAGCACCGAGCGCGAGGTTGGGTCCACCGGGCCGCAGGGGGAGCAGCCCTCCGGCGGCCAGGGGGTGGTGGGTCCCGCTCCTGACGGTCCGGCGCAGTCCGCGTCCGCCCGTCCCGTCCCCGCAGCGGCGCCCGAGGCCGACTACCCGCTGACCGAGGCCGCGGCGGGTGCCCAGGCCCCGGCCGCGACCCAGGCCGAAGGCCGCTCCAACCCGACGCTGGCGTTCAGCAAGGTGAGCGCTCCCGAGCCCGCGGCCGCCCCGGCCCCCGCGGCTCCCGCTCCCGCCGTGGCCGACGCCGGCTACCTCGACGCCCCGCCGCCGGTCCTGCCGCCCGCCCCGGCCGCGCCCGCCGCCCCGGCGGCCCCCGCGCCGGCCGGCAACCCGTACGCCACCCCGGCCGCCGGCGTCCCCGCGCCCGCCGCCCCGGTCGCCGCGGCACCCCAGGACCCGTACGGCGCCCCGTCCGCCCCCGGTGCGCCCGCCGCGCCCGGCCAGCACCACCCGTTCGGCGCAGGCCAGCCGCTCGGCGGCTGGGGCATGCACGACGCCACCTCCGGCGGCGCCGGCACCCCCGGCGGCCCGGGCTACCCCGGGGGCCCGCTCGGCTACCCCGCCGAGTACCCCGGCAGCCCCGAGCCGGCCGGCCCGCGCAAGAAGCGCGGCGGCCTGATCGCCCTGGTCGCGGCCGTCGCCCTGGTCGCCGGCGTGGCCGGCGGTGCGCTCGGCGTCGCCGTCGCCGACCGCAACGACAGCAGCATCTCCGCCGCGGACGACCACCGGAGCACCACCGTCCAGGCCAACAACCCGGGGAAGAACGAGCCGGCCCCCGGCTCCGTCGCCGGCATCGCGCAGAAGGCGCTGCCCAGCGTCGTCACCATCAAGGCGCAGGGCAACGGCGAGTCCGGCACCGGCACCGGCTTCGTCTTCGACACCGAGGGCCACATCCTCACCAACAACCACGTCGTCGCCCCCGCCTCCAACGGCGGCAAACTGACCGTCAAGTTCGCCGACGGCAGCTCCTACGGCGCCTCGGTGCTCGGCCGCGCCGAGGGCTACGACGTCGCCGTCGTCAAGCTCGACAGCCCGCCGAAGGGCAAGCTGACGCCCCTTCCGCTGGCCGACTCCGACAAGGTCAACGTCGGCGACTCCACCATCGCCATCGGTGCCCCGTACGGCCTGGAGTCCACCGTCACCACCGGCATCATCAGCGCCAAGGACCGCCCGGTCGCCTCCGGCGACGAGACCGGCGCCCAGTCCTCGTACATGAACGCCCTGCAGACCGACGCCTCCATCAACCCCGGCAACTCCGGCGGCCCGCTGCTGGACTCCAGCGGCGCGGTGATGGGCATCAACTCGGCCATCCAGTCCAACACCTCCAGCACCGGCCGGGCCGGCAGCATCGGCCTCGGCTTCGCCATCCCGATCAACCAGGCCAAGTGGGTCGCCGAGACCCTGATCAAGACCGGAAAGCCGGTGTACGCCAAGCTCGACGTGCTGCGCAACGACGACTACAAGGGCGACGGCGCGCAGATCCAGACCCGCGACATCCAGGGCACCCCCGCCGTCACCCCCGGCGGCGCCGCCGACAAGGCCGGCCTCAAGCCCGGCGACGTCATCACCAAGCTCGGCGGCAGCCCGATCGAGAACGGCCCCGCCCTGGTCAGCAAGATCTGGACGCACAAGCCCGGCGAGACCGTCGACGTCGAGTACACCCGCAACGGCCAGACCTTCACCACCAAGGTCACGCTCGCCGAGCGCGTCGGCGACAACTGACCCCCGCCCCCGGCGAAACCCTGTGCACCGAACCCCGCCGGACCCGTTAGGCTGACCTCCGCCTGGAGAGCTGCCCGAGCGGCCTAAGGGAACAGTCTTGAAAACTGTCGTGGCGTGACCCGTCACCGTGGGTTCGAATCCCACGCTCTCCGCTGGTAGGAGAAGAACCACCTGCTCAGGGCGGGTACCGGCAACACGCCGGTACCCGCCCTCGGTGTTGTGCGGGCCGGGTGGGGGCGTCGGGTGGTGTCCGGCGGTGTCCGGTTTCACCTGAACGGGGGGTTTGCGACGGGGGTGTCCTCGTACGGGGACCCGGGTCTCGTGTGCCGGGAGTGAGGGGCGGAGACCGCCCCGGGCCCGGCGAGGAGAGACGGATGGCCTGGTACCCCGGCGCTGAGAAGCTGGAGCTTCAGCCCGAGTCGGACGCGCAGCCGGCGATCGTGCCGACGCAGGTGATCTTCCACAGCATCGCGGCGCCGTGGACGCCGCGGCGCATGTACGAGTACTGGCGGGACTCGACCAACCTGGAGTCGCACTTCGGGGTGGGGTACGACGGGCAGGTGGGCCAGTTCATCGGCACCCAGACCCGGGCGGACGCCAACATGCTGGCCAACCGGCGGGCGGACGGGACGGGGGCGGTGAGCGTCGAGTCGGCCAGCAACGACCAGCACACCGACCCGTGGACGGACGCGCAGGTCGCCGCGCTGGTCGCGCTCGGACTGTGGCTGCACCGGCAGCACGGGATCCCGGTGCGGGTCTGCCGCACCGCCGAGGACCCGGGCTACGGGTACCACCGGCTCTTCCCGGACTGGTCGGACGGCGGCACCGCCTGCCCCGGTGACGCCCGGGTGCGGCAGTTCCACGAGGTCGTGCTGCCCCGCATCGCGGCGGGCGCGAACGGGACGGGCACCCCGCTGCCGCCGCCGCCCCCGGACACCGCGCCGGCCCGGTACCGGGTGACCGTCAACGGGCTGGAGTACGGCTACGGCGCGCACGGGCCGCAGGTCCGCGAGGTGGGCGAGGCGCTGGTGGCGGCCGGGCACGGCTCGTACTACACGGTCGGCCCGGACGAGGACTGGCGGGACGCCGACACCCTCAACTACCAGGAGTACCAGCGCAGTCTCGGCTACTCGGGGACGGCGGCGGACGGGGTGCCGGGCGAGGAGTCGCTGCGCCGGCTGCTCGGCCGGCTGCCCTCGCCGCGGCGGGTCTCGCTGGCGCACGTCGTGGCGGCGGCCCGGACCGACCCGGGGGCCGAGCAGGGGCACCAGACCTACGGCGGTGAGGTCCGGATCGTCGAACAGGCGCTGGCCGACGAGGGGTTCCTGGAACCGCGCTGGGTGGACGGCTCGCTCGGCAGCCGGACGGTGCAGGCGTACGCGGCGTTCCAGCGCAGCCTCGGCTACACGGGCCAGGACGCGAACGGCATCCCCGGGCAGCGCAGCCTGCGCGAGCTGGGACTGCGGCGGGGGTTCGACGTGACGGACTGAGCGGCCGCGGGCGGTCGCCGGCCCGGTGCTTGACCATGACACGGTGTGAGGCACTGCACTGGAGGCATCATGTTCAACATCGGAGACTTCGCCAAGCACGGCCGGGTGTCGGTCCGCATGCTGCGCCACTACGACGCGATCGGGCTGCTGCGCCCGGCCCGCGTCGATCCGGTCAGCGGCTACCGCTCCTACGAGGCGGCCCAACTCGCCCGGCTCAACCGCGTCATCGCCCTCAAGGACCTCGGCTTCACGCTGCAACAGGTGCTGGCCGTGCTGGACGAGCAGGTGGACGCGGCCGAGCTGCGCGGGATGCTGCGGCTGCGGCGGGCCGAACTCGCCGCGGCGATGGCGGCGGACGCCCAGCGGCTGGCCCGGGTCGAGGCGAGGCTCCGGACGATCGAGAGCGAGGGTTCCATGACGGTGCACGAGGTCGTGGTGAAGCGGGTGCCGGCGGTCCGGGCGGCGGAGCTGACGGCCGTCGCGGCGAGCTACGAGCCGGAGGACATCGGGCCGGTGATCGGCCCGCTGTTCGACGAGCTCTGCCGCCGGCTGGCGGATGCGGGGGTGGCGGGGACCGGTCCGTCGGTGGCGCGGTACGAGGACGTGCCGGACGGGGACGGCGCGGTGCTGGTCCGGGTGGCCGTCCCGGTCGGGGCGGCGGTGACCGGGGGAGCGGGGCGGGGCTTCGAGGTGGTCGACCTGCCGGAGCTCGCGGAGGCGGCGACCGTCGTGCACCGCGGGTCGATGGACGACACGGTGGGCGCCTTCCAGACGCTCGCCCGCTTCATCGCCGAGAACGGCTACCGCTCGGCGGGGTACGCCCGGGAGCTGTACCTGGAGTGCCCGGACGACCAGGCGGACTGGGTGACCGAGCTGCAGGAACCGGTCATCCGGCCCTAGGTCCGGACAGGGCCTAGCCGCAATGCCGGTGACTTAGGTCGTGTTCGTTCTGGTGATCGCGATGACTGTGGGGGCTGGTGGTGGCCAGTCGCGGTGTTGGGCGCGTTTGAGGGGC